>NZ_JCAUAN010000023.1:0-123508 GCF_059691975.1 Paenibacillus sp. J22FR5
CATCAAGATATCAGTGGACATTAAAAAAGATGACCCCTGACCAGTTCAGGGACCATCTCCTTGCTGCTTAGTTCTTTTTATTAAAATGTCTACGAAACGGGTTACAGTTCACCCGTAAGGGGACAAGCTCTGAGACGCGAAGCTAAGCTTACGCGTTTACTTTCGCTTTTGCAGCTGTTGCCAAATCGTTGAACGCTTTGGAATCATTCACAGCTAGGTCAGCCAAGATTTTACGGTTAACTTCGATACCAGCCAATTTCAAACCGTGCATCAATTTGCTGTAGCTCAAACCATTTTGACGAGCGCCTGCATTGATACGAGTAATCCAAAGTCTGCGGAAGTTACGTTTTGTTTGACGACGGTCACGGTATGCATATACCAATGATTTCATTACTTGTTCTTTAGCTGTTTTAAATAAGCGGTGTTTGGAACCGAAGTAACCTTTTGCTAATTTCAAAATTTTCTTACGACGGTGAGCGCGAATAAATCCGCCCTTGACTCTTGCCATTGTGAACTACCTCCTGGGATATATAAATGATGTTCGAATGTTACGCTGAATGACGATTAACCTTTGATAAGGGACAATTGTTGTTGCAAACGACGTACATCGCCAGGAGCCATTGTTGGGTTCGTGGACAAAACGCGTTTTTGCTTGGATGATTTACCGGAAAGCAAGTGGTTTTTACCTTGTTTGTATCTCATCACTTTGCCTGTGCCAGTGATTTTGAAGCGACCTTTCAGGCTGCTGTGTGTTTTCATTTTCGGCATGGTGTTGTTCCTCCTAATTTAGTATACCGCCTAAGTTGTCGCTTTCGGCGTTAAGATCATGATCATGCTTCTTCCCTCAAGCTTAGGAGCGCGCTCCTGTGAGGAAATGTCAGCAGTTTCGGTTGCAAGACGCTCAAGCACTCTGCGACCAATTTCCGAGTGCGCAATCTCACGACCACGGAAACGAACGCTGGCTTTGACTTTATCGCCATCGCCAAGAAACTTGACTGCGTTGCGAAGCTTCGTTTGGAAGTCATGTTCATCGATCGTCGCACTCAGGCGAATCTCTTTGATATCCACGATCTTCTGGTTCTTACGAGCTTCTTTTTCTTTCTTTTGCGTTTCATAACGGAACTTGCCGTAATCCATAATGCGGCAGACAGGCGGCTTCGCCGTCGGTGCAACGTTTACTAAATCAAGGTTCGCGTCAAGTGCAATTTGAAGAGCTTCGCGAATCGGCGTGATGCCGAGTTGTTCTCCGTCCGCCCCGATAAGGCGTACTTCCTTCACACGAATCTCGTCATTAATCATATGGTCTTTGCTAATTGTGTTCCACCTCCATAAAGTATGTAACTCTCTTCCAAATATAAAAAAGATGCGGGCGCAGTGGGCCCACATCTTCATCAATAACAGGTTCATTACAAACCTATTGTCATGTACATGATGATTCATTCAGACCAGCCAACGATTCGTTAGTCAGGTGAGAAGCGGGCGCTTCTGCTTTACTCGAAATATAATATCATCTCATTATAGAAAAGTCAACTCACTTGTTTACTTTTCATTTCATCCAAACGAATCACGCGAGTATGCTCGGTATGGCTCCACTGTTTGTTGTTTTGCGTAAAGAACGCATAGAACGTAATTGGCCACCAAGACAACATGAAAATTGGGTAAAGCAGCAAATATTTGTACGTCTTCTTATGAGCTTTTTCAATCAGCATGGACAGCGGAAGCAACACATAGATGGCCAAACTCAGTGAATTAATAACAACGGGATTGATATGAACCAAGGCTGACTGAGCCGTCCCGTGCGATGTCATGGATTGGATCCATAGCATAACCGTTAGAATCGCACCAAAGAAGAAATTGTATACATTCGCCGAATAGATCGCTGCGTCAATTTTCATCCAGCTCCCCGTTTTAATCCCTTGCCAAAGCAATGGGAAAAAGAAACGTTTCGCTACTTCAAAGTGACCTTGCATCCAACGAAGACGCTGCTTAGCGGAAGCATTAAACGATAGCGGCTTCTCATCGAATACGCGCGTATCATAATTGAATGTAGGTTTGATACCCATTTGGATACATCTCATCGAGAATTCAAGATCTTCAACCAAACTAGTTGCTCGCCAGCCAATTTGCTTTAACAGAGTGGAGTCGAAGCACATGCCCGTACCGCCTAGATAATTGGCAAGACCCAAGTTCGATCGTGGGGTTTGGACAAAACGGTTCGCATAGAAGTACGAGATGGCAAAAGAACCCGTAATCCAGGAGTCATTTGGATTTTTGGTATCCAGATAAGCTTGAATCACGCGGGAGCCTGAACAAAGATCGTTGTTCATGTGGATCAAATAATCAGGACTCACGAGGTTATCAGCATCGAACATGACGATTCCATCATATTGACGCTCACGCTTCCACAACTCTTTGAGCATCCATTCGATCGCGTACCCTTTCCCTCTCAGGTTCGGGTTGCGGCGCTCCATTGCGTACACACCGTGGTGGCGCGCAATGTCAGCTGTGTTATCTGTACAGTTGTCACAGATCACGAAGATGTCAAACAGCTCTTTCGGGTAATCCAATGTCTTCAGGTTCTCGATTAGTGCCCCAACGACTTGCTCCTCATTATGAGCGGCAACCAATACAGCAAACGATTTCTGCGGAGCATACATTTTTTTGTTTTTGGGACGATACCAACCAAAAAAAGTTAAAAACAACTGATACGCACCGATCAAAGCCAAGAAAACTTGAACGGCAAGCATAATCTTGTCTAGCATGAAGCAAAGTCCCCCTTTTTTTTATGCACGTCAGCTATCTTTTTATACGCTTTGTGCTTTTTATGTACAGGCCATACAGGTTAACGAGTAAACGACTAAAACAATCGTTTTTGATTTTCCTCTCTTTCCCCCCGTTTGTCAAAGTCTGCAAACTCCGAAAAAGCGTCAGTTCTTTGATATTTGGGAGGTTCGCACACACCGAATAGAGCATGTGCTTGAAATCGGGTCGAAAATGTCTTGTTTTCATCGTTTTTCATTTATTGTGTACCAAAAGTTCACCATTTAGACGAACACTGCTAGAGCAAAGCGAACATGACTATTATAAGTCACCCTGTTTCTTATTGGCAACTTTTGCTTAATTACCCTGTTAATGGATAAGTCTTCATCACCATAACAACCATAACACCATTCGGATTACGAAGTCGGAAAGAGTCCGTCGTTCACAATAAGGACACACCGTCAAGGATTAGGGCGGGATGGTCGATACACATTCGGGGCACACTAAAAAGAGAAATACTGTCAATTCGAGTCAAGTCGAAGATAATTGCCATCCTAACATAGAAATGTTAACGCCAGATTAGTGCAACATTAAATTGAAAAAAGACATATTTGTTGCTCTGTTAATCTTCCTCTAATAATTCTCCTGTATGATATAGATATAGAAGATAATCTTCAGAAAAAAAGGAGGCAGTAACTCATGAGCAAAGTCGTGCATTGGCTTCAGCATCATGAAACACGTCTGTTTCACTTCATGAATCAACGTATCCAGCACTACTTCCTTGATCAATTCTTTACCACAATTACTCATTTAGGTGGCGCTACAGCTTCCATTATGATTTCTTTATGTCTGGCAGGCTTCGGGCAAGGTTCGCTGCGTGTAGCTGGTCTCCAAGCGCTTATAGCTTTGACGATCAGTCACATCCCTGTTGCTATTATGAAAAAGCGTTACCCTAGACTTCGTCCTTATCTCGTACATCCGCAAACCATTACGCACAAGAATCCCCTTACGGATCACTCTTTTCCTTCTGGCCACACGACCGCTATCTTCTCGGTCATTGTTCCCGTCGTTTATGCTCTGCCTACGCTCGGGCTTGTTCTGATTCCTCTTGCTAGTATTGTTGGTATTTCACGGATTTACTTGGGACTACATTATCCATCTGATTGTATCGTTGGCTGTTTAATAGGAACGACGGCTTCGCTAGTGACAGTAGCTTTCTGGGGGTAAACCATGGAACATATATCACAAAGAAAAAGGGTTCTCATTCTGTCAGAAGGCTTTGGTGCCGGTCACACGCAAGCCGCTCTCGCACTCGCTAGCAGTTTAGAGCAGCGCTGTTCTAACATCGAAACACGTGTTGTGGAGCTGGGCTCCTTCCTGCATCCCACGCTGGCACCATGGATTTTCAGTGCCTATAAGAAAACCATTTCAAAACAGCCAAAGCTGTATGGACGATTGTACCGAGCTCAATATCAGAAATCACTCAACCCTTTGACGTCGCTCGCTTTGCATCGGATTTTTTACGCGCAAACGGCGGCTATGATCGGTCAATGGGCGCCCCAAGCCATCGTATGTACGCATCCCTTCCCCAGCGTGGTCGTTTCCAGATTGAAGAGAGCTGGGCTGCATATTCCACTCTGTACGGTCATCACCGATTACGATGTTCATGGAACATGGGTCAGTCCTGAGGTCAATACGTATATGGTGTCTTCCGAGGATGTCAAAGACAAGCTCATTGTGCATGGCGTCACAGCTGAAAATGTCGAAATCACAGGTATTCCTGTCCACCCCAGCTTTCGGGAAGTACATGACAGAGCACTGATTCGACAGCAATTCAGTCTGGCATCCCTTCCTACCGTTCTAGTTATGGGCGGGGGTTGGGGCTTGATCGGCGGCGATTCTTTGAGCGAACATCTGCTAGCATGGAGAGACCGAATCCAGTTTATTTTCTGTTTAGGGCACAATGAGAAGGCCCTCTCAAAGCTCGCGGCAGATCCGCGGTATCAACATCCGCACATCCACCTGCTCGGTTTTACACAGGAGATTGGCAAGCTGATGGAGGTCTCTGACTTGCTCGTGACGAAGCCAGGCGGTATGACATGCTCAGAAGGACTCGCAAAGTCGATTCCGATGTTATTTTATGATCCAATTCCAGGTCAAGAGGAAGAAAACGTGCACTATTTTACACGGCATGGCTTCGGTGAACCGATCCAGTCGGCAGATACAATCTCTCACTGGTTGGCCATGCTTGCAAGTCGTTTCGCGGATGTGCAAGCGAAGCGCGTTTCAAACCACTGCAGGAAGCATAACTTACCTGCAGGCGATGGTTCAGAAGTGATCCTGAAGCTGCTGGGATAACTAGCAGCGAAACAAAAAACAGACTATCCTTGCTGCATAGAGCTGGAAAGTCTGTTTGAGTTGTGTCTTATTCAGCTGATTCTTTAGATTCAGCGGCTAGGGCGGATGCAGCGGCTTGCTTCAACTGCTCTTGATGTGAGGACAATGCTTCTTGTCCAATCACAACTTCACAACGATGAATATTCATGCCTTGTCCAGCGAATTTCGTTTCGTATTCCGTCATAACATGATCAGGATGAATGCCATCGACGTGAAGGTTCAATGAGATATTGCGCATTCTTAGACCCATATCGGCAAAGGAGTTCAAAGAAAATTCGAATAAGGATTGCGAATCGGTTTTCAAATGAATTTCGCCTTTCGCATTCAGGATTTGTTGATATTTGGCGACAAAGCCTGGATGCGTCAGACGTCTGCGCGCATGCTTTTTCTTCGGCCACGGATCACTAAAGTTCAAATATACGCGTTCTAGCTCGCCTTCAGCGAAAGCTTCCTCAATATGCTCGATATTGAACAGCATGAGTCTAAGATTTGGAATACTTAATACCGCTTCCTCGTCATTTTCCACAGTGATTTCGTGAGCAACCTTCGCTTTCTCGCTTGCCTTCCGAATCAGCTCATCGTACATATCCACACCAATGAAATTGATGTTCGGATATTTCTTACTCATTTCGCTTATAAAGCGCCCTTTACCCATCCCAAGCTCGGCATGAATCGGGTTATTGTTTCCGAATAACTCGGCCCATTTGCCCTTATATTCCTTGGCATTTAACACAACGAGTTCTTTTTGACGTTCTATGTCTTCTCTTATACCTTTTCTGCCCCGTAAACGCATTATTCATTTGCCTCCTACACGTACATGCTTTCGAATACAAATCATAGTCGATTCTATAAAAAAAATCAAAGCTTTCCTCTAATAGATGAGGGTGTACAAAGGCAAACTGCAAGAAACACCCTCCAAAATGGAAGGTGCTTCTGCGGTGTTCAATGAACGTTATTTATAGCTCTCATCTCTTCTTTTATTGCTACTTCGGAGTCCAGCTAAGCCCAATAGACCTACTAGACCTAACCAACCCCAATTCATACTTCTAGAGGTATTCGTTGTTGTAGCATAAGCACGATAAGTGCTTGGAGGCGTTGTTGCTACGCTTTTCGTACTCATTCTATCGACCATATTCGCGCTGCGATCGACACCTCTCTCGATCGCATTGGCTCCGCGTTCGACACCTCTTTCAATCACATTGGCTCCTTTATCCACCGCAGTCGTCCCATTAATATGTTCCATGACACCAGTTCCTGTTGTCGTAGTCCCATATCCAGAATACGTATTGGGTGTCGTTCTATTTCCTGTGTAGATGCCATTCGTGCCGTTTCCACTAAAATTTTGTGAGCTTACGCCTGTTCCAAGCCCCATACCAGGTGAAGTAGCATCATAGTTGCTTCCCGTGTATCCCGTTGGTGTCGTAGTCGCCGTTGTTCCTGTCCCCAATGTTCCTATTGGTGCTCCCGTTCCAGTTGCACTCCCCGTATCCATATTCTTTGCCTGAGCATTTACCGCCCCCATACTTAAAGCTGTTGTCAATGCTACCGCCAAAGTTATCGTACGAAACTTTTTCATGTAGTCAATTTCCCCTCTCAGCTCGTAATTGTGGTGCAAAGTTATCATGCTCGCATCTGCTCCGTTTTATTGGGGGACTTGTTGGAAAGGCAGGGGTCGCTTTCATGTGTAAATTTCGCTACAATATAGGTTGAAAGAAAGCAGAGCAACAGATGGAAAAGAAAGCTAGAGCAACAAAAAGAAAGGATACAGGTCCTATGTCTACAATGATTCAGGAATCACCTCAGCTTTGGGGCGATAAACGTTTCCATACATGGAATTATGAAATGCGTGAAGCACTCGGCGGTAAAGTTTTCAAAGTTATGCTGGATGCTGGCTTTACCTGCCCCAACCGTGACGGAAATATCGCAACAGGGGGATGTACCTTCTGCAGTGCGCGCGGATCAGGGGATTTCGCAGGAAGTCGCCGCGATGATCTTGTCACGCAATTTAATAAGATACGAGATCTACAGCATCAAAAATGGCCAGAAGCCAATTATATCGGTTACTTTCAGGCATACACGAACACCTACGCACCTGTCGAGCAGTTGCGGGAGTATTACGAAGTTATTTTGCAGCAACCAGGTGTTGTTGGTTTATCTATCGCTACGCGGCCGGATTGTTTGCCGGATGATGTCATCGAATATTTGGCTGAATTGAATCAGCGCACGTATTTATGGGTGGAAATGGGTCTGCAAACCGTGCATGAATCCACCTCGGAGCTCATTAATCGGGCTCATGATACCAAATGTTATCTGGACGCTGTTGCCAAGCTGCGCAAGCATAATATCCGCGTGTGTGCACACATTATTTATGGATTACCTGGTGAAACCCATGAAATGATGCTGGATACAGGGAAAGCCGTCGCTCAGATGGATGTGCAGGGTATTAAAATCCATTTGCTTCATCTCATGCGCAAAACACCGATGGTGAAGCAGTACGAAGCAGGCTTGTTGCAGTTCTTGGAAAAAGATGAATATGTTAAGCTGATCGTTGATACATTGGAAATTTTGCCACCAGACATGATCGTTCATCGCCTCACAGGAGACGCACCGCGGGATCTATTGATCGGACCGATGTGGAGCCTCAAAAAGTGGGAAGTGTTGAACGCTTTTGATAAATTATTGCTAGAGAGAAATACGTGGCAAGGGAAGTATTGGGCGGAGAAAAAAAGTTTGTCTTAAGACAAAAAAATGAGCTGTCCAAAAAGCTCATCTAGAGGAAGGGAACCAGGATGCGTTATTTGCGGCCAAACGGCTGAAAAGGAAATCGAAGGGAACGTCAGTGCCTTATTTCAGGAAAAACGCCAATAAAGCACCAAAACCAGTTAAATAGCGCACCTGCGTTCCCCTTACCTCCAAAAACAGCCGATTTTCTCGATTTAGTGCATCTACGTTCCCTCGACGACTGTTATGCACATCTATGATGAACTATTGGACAATTGGGAGGCTCTTTACATATGGGATTTGTTTCCGTTCTGAGTTATGTACACCAGCTTATACAGCAGCGCATCCAGCCTGGCGACACCGTAATTGACGCCACGCTCGGCACTGGCGTGGATGTCTTGTTCATGGCGAAGCTCGTTGGCCCCCGCGGCAGCGTGTACGGCTTCGATATCCAGCAGGCTGCGCTGGATCAAACAGAGCAGCGTCTGGCGAAAGAACTGCCAGACGCTGCTTCTTATGTGCACATGAGCTTATGCAGCCATGCGCTCATGGAAGCGGCGGTGCCGCAAGACCGCCACGGCAAGGTAGCCGCGGTCACCTTCAACCTCGGCTACCTGCCAGGAGCCGATACAGCCATTATCACCGAGCAGGAATCGACCATTCCTGCTCTTGAAGCTGCGCTCCGCCTGCTGCGCAAAGGCGGACTTGTGACCATCGTGCTTTACAGCGGGCACGATGGCGGCTCTGAAGAAGCCGCAGCCGTGGAACGCTGGGCGGCGGCGCTTCCGCTCGCAGCGTTTCAAGTGCTGCGGTACCAATTTGCCAATAGGAGCACCTCTGCGCCTTATCTCTTAGCTCTAGAAAAAAGATAGCCACATGATATAATGCTAGAGAGTAATTACATAGGCTTATAGAAGAGACTTGGAGAAAGTAGGGATCGTTTGTGAAATCATACCCGCTTCAATTTCTACCTGAGATGAAAGAACGTGTTTGGGGAGGCAGAACCCTCGAACGATTTGGCTTCCAGCTGCCAGAAGGCGCAATTGGCGAAGGCTGGATGATTGGGGATCACCCGAACGGAACAACGAAGGTTATGAATGGCGAACTAGCAGGCTTAGGCCTGGATGAAATCCGTGAGAAATACGGCAAAACGTTGTTCGGTACCAAAGGATTTTCCGAGAAGAATGGTCGTTTCCCGCTTCTCATCAAGCTGCTGGATTGTGAGGACGATCTGTCCGTTCAAGTTCATCCCAATGATCACTACGAGAACCTTGCCGCTGGTGAACTAGGCAAAACAGAAATGTGGTATATTCTCGATGCCAAGCCCGGCGCCAAAATTATCTATGGCATGAAAGAAGGCGTGACACGGGAAAGCCTTGCAGAAGCCATTGCGGAGAACCGCATTATGGACTGCTTGCAAGAAGTGCCTGTCGAAGCGGGCGATTCCTTTTACATACCTGCAGGCACGGTCCACGCGCTTGGCGCGGGTGTACTGGTAGCCGAAATCCAACAAAATTCCGATACAACGTATCGGTTGTACGATTATAATCGTCCTGGTTTGGATGGCAAAATGCGTGAGCTGCATATCGAAGACTCACTCAATGTCATCGCCTATGAAGGTTCAGGCTCCACTCGCATGAAAACCGATTTGACGGAAGCCGGCACATGGTTGACGCTCGCGTCCTCTCCTTTTTTCACGGTGGAAAAAGGCCTTGTAGGCCCGCAATGGGAACTCACCACAACACCTGATAGCTTCGTGATCCTTGTGATCGCGGACGGCAACGGGACGCTGCAATGGGCAGATGGTCAAATCGTGACGAAGCCGGGCGACTGCTTCTTGCTTCCTGCTGATTTGGGCAACTACTCCCTTGAGGGCAGTATGACAGTGATTCGCAGTTATTTACCATAAGGGATCGCCGATACTTGATGTAAAAATGAAGAAAGCTCTCCGATACCGTCAATATTGACGAGATCAGAGAGCTTTTTTATGTCGTTGCTAACCTATTCTTCCGAAAGGCTGCTTTCTTTTAGAATCACGTCGTGCGCTCCGCCTTCAACAAGGCTTGTCGCGGATACGAGAGCAATTCTCGCATTAACTTTCAGCTCATCGAGCGTCAATGAACCGCAGTTGCACATTGTGGATTTAATTTTACCAAGCGTCTTGTCCAGGTTTTCTTGCAGACTTCCCGCATAAGGAACGTAGGAATCTACGCCTTCCTCGAACAGAAGCTTGCTTTTGCCACCTGTGTCATAACGCTGCCAGTTGCGAGCACGATTGGAACCTTCGCCCCAGTACTCTTTCACGAAGTTGTTACCCACTTTAAGTTTTCTTGTTGGGCTCTCATCGAAGCGTGCAAAATATCTGCCCAACATTACAAAGTCAGCGCCCATCGCCAAAGCAAGGGTAACATGGTAGTCGTGTACGATACCACCATCGGAACAGATCGGAATATACGTACCGGTTTCTCTGAAGTATTCATCTCTCGCTTCAACAACTTCCATCACAGAGGAAGCTTGGCCGCGGCCAATACCCTTTTGTTCCCGCGTAATACAGATGGAACCGCCGCCGATCCCTACTTTAATAAAGTCAGCACCTGACTCTACGAGGTAGCGGAAGCCTTCACGGTCAACGACGTTACCCGCACCAATTTTGACATCAAAATTCTGTTTCACGTACTGCACCGTCTCATGCTGCCATTCGCTGTAACCGTCCGATGAATCGATAACGAGAATGTCTACGCCCGCTTCAACCAGCGCAGGTACTCTCTCCGTATAATCCTTCGTGTTGATACCAGCACCGACAATGTAGCTCTTGTTTTTATCAAGTAGTTCCATCGGATTCTCTTTGTGCTCGTCATAATCTTTGCGGAAAACAAGCGTGTCTAGCTTCCCATTATCATCTACAATCGGCAAGCAGTTCAGCTTGTGATCCCAAATCAGGTTGTTCGCTTCAGACAAAGAGATTCCTGATTTGCCGTAAATTAATTTCTCAAAAGGCGTCATGAATTCCGAAATCGTACGATCTAATGGATCACGACTTCTCCGGTAGTCACGGCCTGTTACGATCCCTAATAATTTCCCGTTCGCTGTGCCATCATCGGTGATCGCAACTGTGGAATGCCCTGTTTCCTCTTTCAATGCAAGCACATCACTAAGCGTATGCTCAGGTGTCAGGTTAGAGCGGCTTACGACGAAACCAGCCTTGTACCCTTTTACCTTACGTACCATCTGTGCTTGTTCTTCAATGGACTGTGAGCCAAAAATAAACGAAATCCCGCCACTACGTGCCAAGGCAATAGCCATTCCATCATCGGATACGGCTTGCATGACAGCAGAAGAAAACGGGATATTCAGTGAGATGGCCGGCTCCTCACCTTTATTGAATTTGACTAACGGTGTCTTCAACTTTACATTTGCTGGTGTACACGCCTTCGTCGTTAGGTTAGGAATCAACAGAAACTCACTAAACGTACGAGATGGTTCCATATAATACGTAGCCACTTTACAATTCCCTCCTAATATAGGGATCTTTGAGCGTAGCTCAAAGTCTCTCCTTTGATTGATCCATAGGTAAATTTTTTCAATCTTATCACTGAACCGTACCTGTGGTCAATGGATTTTTCAGGGAAATGTTCAGTTGGCTGCGAATCAGCTTTATTTCGTCCAAACCTGCGGTTCAGAACCTTTGCTCGAAAATTCAATATAGGACGGGGAAATGTCCATCACCACATAGTTAGGATCATGCGGACCCTCAAACCATTGCTTCATATCATCCTGCCATAGCTTCTCTCGAAGCGCATTATCGGAAGATATCGTGGCCGTAGCCTGAATTTGCAAAATGTTTGGCGTAGACTTGCCGTCATACCCCACTAGAATATGCACATTGGGATTATCTTGGAGCTCCTCAACCTTATCTGTTTTTTTACTCGTCGTTAAATAAATCTCCAATTCGTCGTGAAACAAGGCCATGTAGCGCACCTTCGGCTTGTTGCCGTCAATTGTCGCAAAGGAGCACACCTGATTGGCGTTCAGCACCTGGATGATTTGCTCTTCGAGTTGTGAGTTTTTCGTTTCAATCATATTTCGCTCTCCTCTCAGTCTCAATTTGCTTTAACTCCCCTAGATTACCCAGATTGCGTGAAATTCAATCGTTTTGGGGTGAGAAAAATACCCCTCACGGCAGTCGCGAGGGGTAGGTGATTTAGATCGTTGCCAGCTGCTGCAGCGGCATCGTGTAGTAGGACGCCGGCTTCTGCGCGTCCGGCGGGAAGTGCACAACAAGCAGCTCCTTGCTGCTTTCGTCGAGTTGGCCGCTTTGCAGGTACGTCTGCAAAGCGAACGGCAGGACCTCAAGCATGGCATGCTTGTGGAGGTCTTTTTCGTTGATGCGGAGGCTGTGGAAGTCTCCGCTGACGAGCTCAGGCTGCTCCGCAAGCAGCTTGAGGTACGCATTCTGCTCGGACTTCTCCAGGGTGAAGTCCCACCAGATTTTGCGCGGCTTATATTTATGGCCGAGGAAGTAATCAAGCTTCATCAGGCCTTCGATGATGTGCATGTTAGTAGTGCCGCGATGAATCAGGAACTCGCGTAAGCGAGTGAACAGATCCTCGAGCTGATGCCCGATCTTCTGCCAGCCGCGGCCTTCCCAGAAGTCACCGAACTCTTGGAAGAAATCGAACGCTGATGCGAACTCGTGCGCAATGAGGTGCTTCACCGTATGATCCATCCGGTGTGCGTTCCAATATTTCTCAAGCACGTCCTCGACACGCTTGATGCGAATCAAGTCGGTGAACGGCAGAATGTCGTTGCCGAGAATCTCGTAAGGGGCGTGATCCATATAAATATAGCCATATTTGTGGGCATCGTTACGCATCCCGGTGCCGCGCAGCATTTTGAGGAAACCGAGTTGAAGCTCTTCCGGTCCTAACTCGAACACGTCGTTGAACGTTTTACGGAACGAGTTGTAGTCCTCTTCCGGCAGTCCGGCGATAAGATCGAGATGCTGGTCTATTTTCAAGCTATTTTTCACCTTGGACACGGTACGGCTCAGCTTAAAGAAGTTCTGTCTGCGCTGCACGAGGTCATTCGTCGTGTCATTCGTCGATTGAACGCCTATTTCAAAACGGAACGTGCCTGGAGGGGCATTTTCAGCTAGATAGTCTAGAACCTCAGGTCGCATGATATCTGCGGTAATCTCGAATTGGAACACGGTGCCTCGATGATTCTGGATTAGGAACTCGAAGATTTCCATCGCATAGTCGCGCTTAATGTTGAACGTGCGATCCACGAATTTGATCAGCTTCGCGCCTGAATCAATGAGGTACAGCAGATCCGACTTCGTTCGCTCCATGTCAAAATACCGCACACCTACCTCAATACTCGATAGGCAGAATTGGCAAGAGAACGGACAGCCGCGGCTCGTCTCGAAGTACACAACACGGTTAGCTAAGCTAGGCACATCTTCCGCAAAACGATGCGGCGACGGGATATCATCCAGTTTCAGCTTCGGTCTGCCCGGCATAAGAACTACTTCTTGCTCCTTGCGATAGGCAAGACCATAGACGAAGTGGTATTTGCGCGTTGTTGAAATTTCCGTCAGCAGCTGGTGGAACGTTTCTTCCCCTTCGCCCATGACGATGAAATCAACCTCAGGGATGCGTTCCATCCAGTAACCCGTGTCATAAGAAACCTCGGGTCCGCCAAGGACGATGAGGATTTCGGGCATGATTTTTTTGATCATTTTGATAATATGAATCGTCTCTTCAATGTTCCATATGTAACAGGAAAAGCCCAGCACGTCCGGTGCCTTCTGATAAATGTCGGAGACTACATTCATGACGGGATCTTTAATCGTATATTCGGATATTTCAACATCAAAATCCTTCTCGCAGAACGCTTTTAGATAGCGTAATGCTAAGGAGGTATGAATGAATTTGGCGTTCAGTGTGGATACAAGTACTTTCATATGCAAAAAACCTCGTTCTATTCTGGGTTATCGTGCCTTCTAATTCTACACGAAAACGGAGGAAATACAAAGGTAAGCCCTCCCATGAAGGACGACTTGAGCAGAGTTTAGTCAAATTGAGGACAGTCAAAGAACCGTATCATCGTCCAAATGCGGGACTTCATAGGGGAACTGCAGGTAGGAGGCTTCTTCGATGGCGTTTTTCCAGCGTTCGGCGTGGGAATAGAGCTGCTGCTCGACTTCTTGGATTTTCTGGTGGATTTCGCCGGCGAATTCAGCCGGTTCACGCTGTAACGCTTGATGTAAAGTTGTACGTTCTTCGAACCACTGCGTTAATTGGTATAAAAGCATTGGATGCCCCGCCTCTCTCACACGATAGGATATGTATGTGCTAGTGTTCCCTGATTTGAGGGGGCGTATTCGGTTTTATCCAGTAGAGAGGCTCAATTTAGGCAGAAAAATCTATTTCAACAAAGCCCCGTCCTTCTCCAGGACGGCTTGCAGTTCCGCTACGTTAATCTCCGCAGGAAGCACGCCATGCTTCACAGCGAGTCCGGCGGCAGAGCCTGCAGCTTGGCCAGTGGCCATGCAGCTTGGCGTGAGTCTCGTTGTCGCCAGCGCTTCATGCGTAGTCGAGATGCAGCGACCTGCGGTGAGCAGGTTCTCGATTTTTTGCGGCAGCAGGCAGCGATAAGGGATGTCGTAAGCGCCGTCGCCTTTGACCCAGGCTGCGGTTACGCCTTTGCCGGACGGATCGTGGATATCGATTGGGTATCCGCTTCGTGCGATAACGTCGTCAAAATGACGACCTTGCACGACATCGTCCACCTGCAGCGCATACTGCCCTTCGATCCGGCGCGTTTCACGGATACCAATTTGTGCGCCAACGTTGGAAATGGAGGCCTTTTCAAAGCCTGGCAGGTTATTCCGCATAAACTCAGCGACCATCAGCACTTGCTTCCGTCCAAGCTCCTCAGCTTCCGTTAAATCCTCAACATCGGTGCCATCGAGCCCTTGAACACGCGTGGTATTGACCAACACTTCGTCGTCCTCTGGACCTGTGAAGAACAGCACTTGATCGCGATTGATCGGCAGATCCGCTTCCTTCCAATGCTTGAAGTAGCCCATAACGCCTGACAAAGGCAGGTCGGCAAGTTCGGAGAACGGTGTCTTTTTATAAAACTCGTCTGGATGATCGATCATATATTGCTTCACGGCCGCCAAGTCGACACCACGCATTCTGAACTTCATCGTCATAGGCTGTGTAAGTTTATCCCCATCGCGTCCCTTCAAACATGGAGCTCCCGATAAATGCGCGAGATCCGCGTCACCAGTCGTATCGATAAAAACTTTGCCACTGACATCAATGCGACCTGACTTGGACGTCAACTGTACGGATTGAATGCGATTATCCACCGTCTCAACGTGATCCACAAAGCTATGGAAAAGCAGCTTAACGCCCGCTTCTTTCAGCATATCGACAGCGAGTACTTTATAAATTTCAGGATGATACGGCGTAATCGTATTCACGAATCCAACGGTATCACGAAGATGCCCTGGAGAAGCGTTCATCGCCACGAGGCGATCAATAATTTCCTGTGCGAGCCCCGCAATTACTTGTTTGCCATCCGTTGTATGAAACGTCATCCAAGGATACACAAGAGCAGCGGTGGACATGCCGCCGATAAATCCGTATTTCTCTATGAGAACGGTTTTGGCTCCGCTTCTCCCTGCCGCAATCGCTGCGTTTACACCCGCAGGACCTCCCCCTACTACAACCACGTCTGCCTCTATCTGTTTGATCATCTGACTTCGCTCCCTTAGCTAATTTGTTGTCATGTCACATACGTCTCAGTACCTTACTTCTCTCTTAGTGTAGTTTAAAAAGAACCTTCTTTTTAGTTTAAATTTAGTTTAAAATTGGAGGTACAGAAGGTAACAGAAAAGGGGACATCTCAGAGGTATGCGCAAACGGATTACACTCCACGATTTGGCCGCTCAGCTCGGTTTAACGATACAAACAGTGTCGAAAGCACTGCGTGGACTGCCAGGAATGTCAGAGCAGACGCGAAGTGAAGTTTTCAAGCTTGCGCGCGAGCTAGGCTACATGACCAAAGATCAAAAGCAAGCGCTGCAGCAAGATCTCATCTCACCGTATCCCGTGGTGCAGCGCAGGTTCGTACTTGTCCAGAACAAGCAATCATTGAACTTCAATCGCCTGCTGCTGCAAGGCCTGCATGAACGATTCATGGAATTCGGTCACACGGTTCAGCCTCTACTCATTCCACCTAAGCTGAAGCCATCGCAATTTGACGACTGGGCCGAGGAACAAGGGTTGCTGTATGCGGAAGGTGTATTTATAGCACCGCGGATGAATTTGGATCTGTTGGAGCAAAAGTTGCTGGAATTGCAGCTCCCTCGCATTCTGCTGAATTTTCCGCCACCGGAGTCTAAGGTTGATAGCGTGATTTGGGATGTGTATGAGGCGGTTTATCAGGCGGTTCGGAGACTCGTGCGGATGGGCCACAGGAACATCCTTTATGTAGGGGATACGAAGGATCAACGGGGATTCGTTATCCGGTGGCAGGCTTTTTCGGAAGCGATGAAGGAAGCTGGTGTAGCGGTAGATCCGCAGGAGCATGCGACAGAGCGAGATGGTACGGAGCGGTGGTTGGAGGATTTTGAGCGGATGTATCAGCTGCGCCAGCCCACAGCTGTGATATGCGGCATTGATGAGGAAGCTGCCCCGGTGTATCACACGCTGCGCGGATTAGGCGTTAACGTTCCGCAGCAATGCTCGCTAGTCGCGCTGCTGAATGAGCAAAGCGACACACTGCCGCTCTGCTCTCGCCCACAGCTGCCGATTCGAGAGGCCGGCTATCGCGCAGCGGATCGCATGCTATGGCGGATTGCAAATCCGCATTTACCTTTTGAGCATGTGCGGCTGCAGGGGGATTTTTTCACAGGGAGTACGATTCAGAGGTTGCAGGGGCAGGCAGCTAAAGCGTAATTCTGTAAAGAACGCCGTTAGATTAATGACGATGTTATTGAACGTGCTTCGCTCTAAGCGTTTCATTTGCTTTTAGGAACGTGGTATATTGGAGGTCGAATGATCTGACCGGAAGGTAAGCGATCGCAATAGGAGGTCTTTTAATATGCAAAAAAAACAAGGTTCACGTCCAAAATCCAACCCCAGCCATAAACCCAAATTCAGTACTCATAAGCCACAGAGTCAGCCCTCACACGCAGCTAAGGGAAGCCAAGAGTCGAGCACTCGTCAGTATACAGTGAAGGAGCCTGTTGAGCTTCTGCCCTTTTTGCTAGAAAAGCTATCGAGCCTAGGCCGGAATGCTGTAAAAGCTATCCTTGCTCGCGGACAAGTTGCTGTGAATGGCAAAGCGGTAACGGCTTATAATTACCCTTTGAAACCCGAGCAAACGGTCACGATTAATAAAGATAAAATCGTCGAGGATATCCCGCTCGCTGGGATGAGTATTTTGCATGAAGATAACGATGTGATTGTGATTCAAAAGGATGCTGGTCTGCTGTCAATTGCCACGGATTCGCAGGAGAATCAGATTACCGCCTATCGCCAGCTCACGGCGCATGTGCGGAATCACGATCCAAAGGCGCGGATTTTCGTGGTTCATCGCCTGGATCGGGACACGTCCGGTGTGATGATGTTTGCGAAAAATGAACAGGCGCAGCAGCATCTGCAAAACACTTGGCAGGAGAGCGTCAAAGAGCGGACCTACGTGGCCTTGGTGGAAGGCATGGTGCGCAAGCCAGAGGGAACGATTTCTTCGTGGCTCAAAGAGCATGCGAAATCACTCAAAATGTTCTCCACACCATACCCGAATGATGGACAACACGCAGTAACGCACTACAAAACGCTGCAAGCGAACAAGAGCTTTTCACTGCTTGAGGTAAACTTGGAGACCGGTCGTAAAAACCAAATTCGCGTGCATATGCAGGATATCGGGCACCCCGTTGCTGGCGATAAGAAATATGGCTCCAAATCGAAGGAAATCAATCGACTTGGTCTTCATGCGCGTGTACTAGCCTTTTTACACCCGACGACGGGACAGTTGATGCGTTTTGAGACGCACATTCCGAAGGTGTTTTTGAACCCTTTTAAAGAGCCAGGTGTGAAAAAGTAACAAGGGTAAATAGAAAACTCGCATGATAAAGCTTGAAAATAGGGAGTAGACCGATGAACATTGTTGTACTTGATGGATACACGTTAAATCCAGGTGATTTGGACTGGAGCGGCTTTGAGGCTTTGGGTGAACTGGTTGTCTATGAGCGGACCGCAGAGTCCGAAATCATTGAACGCGCGGGGAATGCAGACATGGTGCTGACGAACAAAACACCTCTCTCTGCAGAAACGCTTGGTCAGCTGCCGAAGCTGCGATATGTTGGGGTTTTGGCAACTGGCTACAATATCGTAGACATCCAAGCAGCGAAAGATCGCGGCATTGTCGTGACGAATGTTCCTGCGTACAGTACGCACTCGGTTGCTCAGTTAGTTTTTGCGTTGGTGTTGGAGTTCTGTCATCGGGTGCAGCGCCAAAGCGACAGTGTGCTTCAGGGAAACTGGGCTGGGTCGATCGATTTCAGCTATAGCGTTTCCCCGCTCGTGGAGTTAAGCGGTCAAACGATGGGACTGATCGGTCTCGGTCAAATTGGCAAACAAACGGCGCTCATCGCACAGGCGATGGGCATGAAGGTGATTGCTACTGGAAGCGGAAGAAGTGTACCCCAGCCAGTGGAAGGTATTGAGTGGGTATCGCTTGAAGAGTTATTAAAGCATGCTGATGTGGTTAGTCTGCATTGCCCTCTGACACCTGCGACGAATCAGCTTATCAATGCCGAACGGATCGCTTTGATGAAATCGTCAGCTATCCTGATTAATACGGCTAGAGGCGGTCTACTCAATGAGGCGGATGTCGCACAGGCCTTGAATGAAGGTCGCATCGCTGGAGCAGGACTTGATGTGCTGACGGTTGAACCACCGAAGTCAGATAATCCTTTGCTGCATGCGAAAAATGTAATTATTACGCCGCATATTGCATGGGCAACGAAGGAAGCTAGAGCTAGGTTAATGGCGATAGCGAGCAGTAATGCGCGTGGGTTTGCCCTGGGGCAGCCGGTGAATGTGATTGGGTAGATAGGAAGAGCGGGGAGAGCGACCTATAACCATGTTTTACATGACTATTCGCGTTTAATTTTAGCTCACTTGCCTCTGTAGTGATGTTTTTCATCATTACAGCGAATGCGAACAAAATTAGAAAGATCAAAAAAGGCTGTATGTCCATGTAGATTCATCTACTGGACATACAGCCTTTTTAGTACATGGAAACGATGAGGAACATCGAACATACGTGTATGGATGCAACCTCATCCTTGCTATCCACCGCGTCCCTATTGGGACATTCAAAGGAACGGCTATTTCAGTAGAGCCGCATAATCCATCTGCGGCACAAGACCAGTCTCCGCAGCCCGCTGGAGCAAGGTCAGGACGGCGCCATAACCGCTATCCCCGAGATCAGCGGTGAACTCGTTGACGTACAGGTCGATGTGCTGCTTCGCGACCTCTGGGTCCATCTCCTGCGCGTGCTGCATCACGTAGTCGCGCGATGCTTCTGGATGCGCCCACGCGTATTCAACCGAGGCGCGAGCCCAGCCCGCGAGCGCCTCCAGATCCATGGTGCGCCGAGCGATGATGGCGCCAAGCGGGATTGGCAGCCCGGTGTCGGACTCCCACCAACTGCCCAAATCCGTTAGAAGCGCTAACCCGTACGACGGGTAAGTAAAGCGCGCTTCGTGAATGACGAGGCCGGCATCGATGAGGCCGTCCCGCACGGCGGGCATGATCTCGTGGAACGGCATGACCACGATCTCGCCTACGCCGCCAGGCACATTCTGTTCGGCCCAGAGGCGGAACAGTAAGTATGCGGTCGAGCGCTCGCTCGGCACGGCCACGCGGCGGCCGCTAAGCGCTGCTGGGTCGGCCGGACCTTCGCTTGGCTGCGTGAGCACAAGCGGGCCGCAGCCTCGGCCCAATGCGCCGCCACAGGGCAGCAGGGCGTAATCTTTCAGCACCCACGGGAGTGCTGCATATGAGATCTTAAGCACGTCGGGGCCAGTGCCTTCGGCGGCCAGACGGTTCGTTATATCGATGTCTGCGTAGAGGACATCGAGTTCTAGTGCGCCTGGGATTAACCCATGCGCCCAGGCGTGGAACACAAATGTATCGTTCGGACAAGGTGAGAACGCGATTTTCATTTTATAGCACCTCCGCTAAGACTGAACCTGCTGCTTCTAAAGCTTTCAAAGCATCACCGATCCGCCAGGCGTCTCGGTCTCGCGGGCCGACCGCGTTGGAGATCGCGCGGATCTCCAACACGGGTACGCCGCGCTGCTGCGCAGCTGTCGCAATGCCGAAGCCTTCCATGGCTTCGGCAGCAGCGCCAGGCACGCGCGCCGCAAGCGCAGCGGCGGTTGCCGCTGTTCCGGTGGCCGTAGCCACCGTGAGCACCGGCGCCGCTTGCGCGGGCAGGCCGGCGGCTTGCAGCGCCGCCGTCACGCGCTGGGCCACATCGGCCGCGACGCTGATCCGCGTCGAGCCGAAGCCCAGCTCGTCCAAGCTGCTGAAACCGTCCAGCAGCTGGGCGCCAAGATCGGCGGCGATGATCTCGCTCGCAATGACAAGCGAGCCAATGTCCGCTTGTCCCACAAAACCTCCCGCAATACCGGCGATGATGAGCAGGTCATAGTCGGCTTTGGCAAGCTCAAGTGCTCCATTCACCGCGGCCGCGGCAAGGCCCACGCCGGCTAATGCATATTCAAATCGGCTATCCTGACCAAGGCCGCGCTGGATGGCATCTCGTTCAGGAGCGACTGCTGTCATGACAAGTATTCGCATGGTTTTTTCCCCTTTAAGCTTTGACTTCTATACCTCTATTTTACATCACCCCTGTCCAGAAGGAAAATTCCGTGCTTGACACGGCTATCTAATTTAAATATTATCTAATTAGATGTTTATCTAATTAGTAGAACAAGGAGCTGCCCCTATGCAACTGGATAAAATCATTACGTACCACAAAGCGCTTTCGGATGCGACGCGTATTCGTATGCTTATTTTGTTAGCGGACGGCGAATCAAATGGGCAAATTCTCGCTGAGAAACTAAGCGTGACCCCAGCAACTATTACCCATCACGCCTCCAAGCTTCGCGAAGCCAACTTGATTCATGAGCGTCGTGACAAAAATACGATTTATTTCACTCTGAATGACCCGTTCATTCTCAGTCATGGTCAGGCAACCGCTGATCTTATTTACAAAAACAAAAAGGAGGCTCCCGCATCCATGGCAACGGAAGACAAAAATCTTAGTCTTAAGCAGTCTGTTATACGAAACTTTTTCACACTGGATGGCAAGCTCAAGCATATTCCCGCTCAGCTCAAGAAGAAACTGATTGTCCTCGAGCATCTGGTTGCCGAGCTTGAAAAAGGTCGCTCCTATGCGGAGAAAGAACTTAATCTCTATCTCAAAAACTTTCATCCTGATTTTGCTACCTTGCGCCGTGAGTTGATTATGCACCAGTTTATGTTTCGGGAAAGTGAAGTTTACGAATTGAACCCTAGGGAAATGTGGGCGAAGTGGGAAACCTTATCGTAGTGGAGTTCGTTTTCTGACGAATGCCCATCCATAGAATTAGTCGATTTTGAAGCGTTCCCATGTGAGTGCCTGCGTTTAACCTACCCCTTCAATAGAAACGAATGCCCATCCTCATCTTTGAATGCAGCAAAGGTTCCCCACTGCATCTCCGACAGCTCTCCCTCGAACTCAACACCATTCGCCTTCATGCTCTCATACGTTTCTTTAATGGTTTCTGTTACAAAAACGATCGAGGGTTTCAACTCGGCGTAGTTTGACATCATACTCTTCGGATAGATGACCAGTGCGGATTGCGCTCCCTTGGGCGCTACCTCTAGCCAGAACGCGTTTGGTCCCATCGGCGTTTCGCGAACGACTTCGAACCCGACCTTTTCTGTCCAAAATGCTTTGGCTTTCTGCTGATCCTCCACGTAAATCGCAACTGTCGCTATTTTCTGAATCATAACTATTTCCTCCTCAACTTGTCTCACACCAGTATCATAGCATCACACTTCATCCCTCGTCTTACTCAGCTTCGATTGCTTCCTATTTTCCGCAAATCGCAATAACCACTTCTTATATTCTGTCGGTGTGATGCCAAGGCATCTCTTAAATTCCTTGGAAAAATGCGCATAATCATAGTATCCGAACTGGACCATACAACTTGGAATGTCCACCGTCGGATTGAAGAAGATTTGAAGCCTGGCCAAATTAAATCGGGATACCGAATTTAATTGTTTAGGTGACATACCAACAAGCTCCGAACAAATCCGCTCAAATTGCCGCTGCGAGTAACCACTCTCGGCTACGCTGATGGGAACATCTTGCTCCATCGGTGTTCGGTATAGCTTGGACAATATATCAATCATCGCTGCGTGCTTGGTTTCGGGTTCAAAATGACGATACATAAAGGCGGTCAGCAAGGCGACCCCCTCATCCAAATCAGCTTCTGCCAGCTTCAGAACTAGCGCCGCGAGTTCATGTTCGGGAAATAAGTTAGAGAGTGGAAGGAACTTGTCCTTGAGCACACGATTATCCATCTCCTTGAATGCACGTAATCCCCATGGCAGTAATCTCACACCAAATAAACGGATACGCCCTTCTGCAGTTAGCGGATGATAATGTGAAAGCGTACCGATAAAAAACGCCCTAGGCATGATCTCGCCACCTGCCGAATAATCGGCTCCAAAATGAAAGATCAGTTCTTGACAGCCATCTGGCCACAAGGTTTCTCCCTCGCCTATCTCACTGTAATCCCGCTCCAAATACCAGAAGCATTTGATATATCTCCGTAATGTCTCATCCGGCTGACGTTCCTCGTAACGCATGAGCTTGATTGCCTCCGTCCTTTTCATAAGGTCCATCTTCTCGTTATGCCAACCATTATACGCTCTCAGACATTGGATTCACCACTCCAGATCTCGTCAATTGGACACGTTGCCCAATATTTATTCCCCACTAGGGTCATTCATCCATACACCCTCTAGATGAGTAACATATAGTAATTTTGTGAAGGGAGGGATTGACATGAGTTGTGGTTGCGGTACTGGCGTACCTTATTCTAGCACTGCTGTAGTCCTCGTTCTATACGTCCTCTTGGTTATCGTTCTTAGCACTTTCGGATTTGGTTGGTAATAGATAGCGGCTGGGACGATTTCCGTTCCGGTCGCTTACTTTTTCTAGTCCTTTTAGCTATAATTAAGTCTTAGCCTATAAATTGCATCTACTACCTATTTAGGACGGAGACGAGGTATTGTGTCTAAACCGATTTTGACCATTGTGGTCCCTTGTTATAACGAAGAAGAGGTACTCCCGGAAACGGTATTTCAGCTCAGCGAAGTGTTAGATTCTCTGATTACAGATGGGCTGGTTGCATCTAACAGTACGGTATTGTTTGTAGATGATGGCAGCAAGGATGCAACCTGGTCGCTCATCGAACGCTTTCACGCATCCAATTCCTTCGTCACTGGGCTTAAGCTGGCGAAAAATGCTGGGCATCAAAGCGCCCTACTTGCCGGGCTTCTGAAAGCGAAAACATACTCCGATTGTGTTGTATCCATCGATGCTGATTTGCAGGATGATACGGCGGTCATTCGTGAATTTCTCGTTAAATTCCATGAAGGCTACGACATTGTCTACGGCATTCGTCAGGATCGCTCAGCGGATACATTCTTCAAGCGAGCAACAGCGCAAGGCTTTTATAAACTCATGACATCCTTAGGTGTCAAAATACATTACAATCATGCGGATTTCCGCTTAATGAGCAAGCGTGCCCTCGATAATTTGGAGAAATTTCAAGAGGTTAACTTATTCCTCCGGGGGTTAGTACCTCTGCTAGGATTTCCCTCCACACAGGTTTATTATGACCGTAAAGAACGATTCGCTGGAGAATCCAAATATCCGCTGCGCAAAATGCTTGCTTTTGCCCTCGACGGTATCACATCGTTCAGTGTAACTCCCATTCGTTTCGTCACGGTGATGGGCTTTTTTCTCTTCGCACTTAGTGTCGTTGCTGCTCTGTATGCGATCATCGGCAAAGTTCTAGGCGCCAACGTTACGGGTTGGACATCACTTGTGCTCTCGGTTTGGTTCATTGGCGGTGTGCAGCTTCTTGCTCTCGGTTTGATCGGCGAATACATAGGTAAGATTTATAAAGAAGTGAAGCAGCGCCCTTTGTTTGTGATTGAAAAAGAATTGACTGAGCATGCGCACGATTTGGAACCGATTACGATGCCGGCCAACTACCCCGCCACGGTGAGGCGGTAATCGAATGCGTCCCATCAAAGCTTTGTTAACTGGCAGCTTCGCGCGTTTTTTACTTGTAGGTGTGTTGAATACACTGGTCGGTTTGTCCGCCAGCTTTGCTCTTTTTAATATATGTCATCTTAATTATTGGATTTCGACCTTTGGGGGTAATACGATCGGTGCTGTGGTGAGTTACCTGCTCAATCGCACATTTACCTTTCGTTCGAGTGCTAGCTTTGGAAGCAGTTGGTGGAAGTTCGCTTTGGTGATTATCATCTGTTACGGCTTTTCCTATGGGACAAGCTGGCTCATGGCCGAAGCTGCCCGCTCTTATTTAACGAATGCAAGCTCGGGTTGGCTCCATAATGGCGCTATATTGGTTGGAAATGGCTTGTACACGATTGGTAATTATGTCGGGCATAAATATTTCACCTTCCGTACTCATGATCCGAAAAGAGACAGGGCATCCTAACACCTAAGAGGTGATAGACGATGTCACGTAGAAGAAGAAACCGGGCTATGGTGCCCGGATCCGAACACGGCTTAGGGCTACTCAAAGCTCATGTCATGCAAAATCAAGGGTACGCCGTCAATCCAGAGCGGCCTGATCTTGTGAAATACGAGGTCGCCCGCACCCTTGGCGTTCCTTTGCAACAAGGCTACAACGGGCAACTCAGCTCCGAAGACGCCGGCAGAGTTGGCGGTCCAATCGGCGGCGCCATGGTGAGAGAACTTGTGCGCATGGCGCAGGAGCAGATGGCTAAGCAGCAACCGCCACAGCAGTAAGAATAAGGTAGTCTAAGAGTCAGCCATAATCCGCCGCTGATGCACATAAACTAGTAGCAAGCTGCTTGCAGCCCTACTTTTAATGGTGAAGTCAGGTGATGATGGCAGATGAATCCTCCAGGCAACCGTTCGTCAAAGCCCGATTGGAAGGGGCTGTCGGCACAAGCTGGTGATGTGCTGGGCCCCGAGTTCTGGCAGGACATTGCCAGTATTATTCCGCTAACCGGACCTAGAGTTGATATGTATGAGACGCCGCAGGAGCTCGTTGTGGTGGTTGAAGTACCAGGGCTGTCGTCTCCTGAGAACATCCAGCTCTCTTTTCGCGACCAGTCCCTTCTAATCCGAGGGATGCTTGTTCGTCCGTATCAGGTCAGTGATGAGCAGATGCGGCTGTCCGAACGATATTTTGGCACATTTGAGCGAGCCATTCGCTTGCCTGGCAGGGCTTTGACTGATGGGATGCGAGCGCAGTATCATAACGGTTTGCTGATTATTCGCATTCCGCTTGCTCCTCCCGATGGCGAGAAAGTCATCCCTATACAGTTCACGTGAAACAACGGTTGACCAAAGATTACCGACTCCGCTTCAGGGGGGAGCCACGGTGATCTTTTTGTTTTGCAAAAAGAGAAATGATTCTGCCTTTGTCCCCATATAAATGAAGGGAGTCTACTTCGAAAATGAGGATTTGGAGGGAATGGCGATGGTTCGGATTCAATTTCAATCCATTCATATCGATGACATAACGGAAAACGCTAGCGTCAACAAGGGTACGAATCGGATCAGCGGTAGAAAGCATTCAGCTAAGAGGAATCAAGGAATCGGTGAATTGACAGGTGATCACAATGTCGTGATGGGCGGGAAGCACACGGTCTTAGATAATGATACGTTTGACGTTATACCGAATACACGAAAGAGCTGAAGACTGCCTATGTGGTTTCAAAAAAGGAAATCGCCGCCGCAGCCTTCTCCATCACCTGCAGTTACACCCAAACCCACATCCTCAGTGAGAAACGAGGCATCGTCTGTCGCACAAACGCAAACCATTCACTTATTGGAACAGCGTCTGCGTAGGCTTGAGGAACAACTGGCTGACCATTCCGCCAAGTATCCGCGCATTCATATCGATAACCTTCACGTTCATCAACCTGTGCTAGAAAATCTGACTTTCCGACTGGATCATCTCGATATAAAGGAGCTGAGCGGTTCGTTGAATTTAGGGAACAATTTCGGCGCTAAGCCTAATGCGAAATCGCAAGATGACACCGTGGATAAGGCTTTTCAGCGTGCACAAGTGACCAAAGAAACGAAGGCTGATGGAGCTAGTGACCGTGTGTCGAATTCGTCATCTGTCCCACCAGATGCAGGGCCTGAGCGAACCTCTACCGGCTACCGCTACACACCGCCCCAGCCTAAAGCGGAAAGATGAGGTGATGATAGTGTCTTCTTTCATGTCACCAACCTTTATTATCGGTTCGATCCGAATTGGATCCGTGGAAAGTGCATCCTGCATCAATATGGGGAACAATTGGCCGACGGATTTTCAAAGTAATCAAAAAACGGTTCAAGGCTTTGGCGCCGTCGAAGGCGATCATAATCAGTTGGTCGGTACCCGTTCCATGCTGAACGATTCGGATTTCCTCGACATGCTCAATGTCGGTGATAATGAAACGCCAGAGTGGCTGCAGGAGATGATTACCGCACAAGCGCAAACATCTGGTTTCACAGCCGGTCCGACTGCCGCATCGACTTCAGCATCGACTTCAGCATCAGATGCAATGGCAAAAGCTCCGCAAACGGCCGATTAAGGCTGTTGCGGATCTTTTTTTCAAACACGGCCAATGATGAAATCTCCCTTGGTATATGGTGCGTCGATAATGTCGTTATCGTAAACGGTATTGATATTGTTCCACACTACATTATGTTCACCACTCACTTCGCCGAGGCCGCTATTGCTTTTACCGCTTGTTGACCAATTCACTTGGGCATTCGTACCAATGAATATACCAGAAGCATCTGATATCGCATTAACATGAATCGAATCAAATTGAATTAAAGGCGGGTCTAAGGGTCCGGGCAGATTCAGCATCACTTACAACCACCCTTCATCTAAGCTTGATTGGTCACGGCTGGTTTAAAGTCCTGATCATTAATCGGTGCATCGATAAAGTCATTATCATAGATGAAATTCACGATATTGCAGGTGACCGAATTGCCAATGAATTCACCTGTACCGTAATTGTTTTTGCTATGGGAATCCCAGCTGGATTGTGCATTCTCTCCGATCCCGATAGTTGCATTCGTATTCTGATTATTAATATTAATCATGTTAAAAACGATGGAACTCGGCATGCTGCTCACTCCCTGTCCGCGGTTGGTTCTAGCGATTTCCCCCTAAGCACGGGGTCTCTGCCGTAAACCTGTATGTTAGCCTATTCAGGGGGGGGCGAATTGGTGCGGATTGGTGATCAACAACAAAAAACCCTTTCCCCAGAGGGAAAGAGTCTTGTATGTCGATCATCCTCAGAACCAAAGTCCTGGACCACCGAAGCCGCCAAAGCCAGGGCCAAAGCCAGGGCCAAATCCACCGCCAAAGCCAGGGCCAAAACCAGGGCCAAAGCCACCACCAAAGCCACCAAAGGCAAAAGGTGATGTGCCAATTGCTAACAGATCAAATAAAACCAACGGGATAATCGCTTTGATTTGCACTTTTTTGCCATTTTGTGGAGCAACAATCAACTTGTTACCGCTGATCCGCACTAATTTACCAGTTACCTGTGTACCATCTTTTTTAAGAGCAAAGATGTCTTTTCCGATCAATTTACGAACTTCTTCTTTACGAATTCTGGATGCCACGAACGTCCACCTCCTTCAGCCAACAGAGATACATTGCTCTACAGTGTATGGCTATTAGGGGAACATCGCATGGATAACTGTCCATTTTTATACAAAAATACGCTCATGTCTTGAGGGGGCAGTTGACTCAGAGTTGGTTATCATTCTGCAGCCAGTTCTGATTAAACAAAATTAAGAAAAGTAACGTCTATGAAGAAGATGCTAATTCGTATAGATGGAGGCTTGTCAACTTGCTCAAAATACTTATATCTCTCGGGGCTGTTACTTTAAAATAATCTTGGCAAGTGCCTTCTTCGCTGGCCCTTCAATCACGTCGCCTTGATAGGAATACCTAGATCCGTGGCAAGGGCAATCCCATGTTCTTTCCGCATCGTTCCACTCAACCTCACACCCCAAATGGGTACAAGTCGTATCAACCACGTGCAGTTCCCCATTGGGTTCACGATAAGCGCCAGCTCTCTTACCCGCCACGCTGACGACAGAACCCTCATCAGGTGACAGCTCTTCTGGCTGCTTGTGCAGCAAATCAAACTTCCCAGCTACAAAGTGCTTCGCCACATTGGCGTTCTGCATCACGAAGGTTTTGATGCTAGGATCGGCATGGAATCGATGCGGTGTGAATACTTCTTCGTAGGGGCTTTGCTCCCCTAAGATTATTTTCGTATTCAGCATCGCCGCGACCATGCTGGTCGTCATTCCCCATTTGCGATACCCAGTCGCCATGAGAAGATGAGGAGCATCGGAAAATTGCTGCCCAATATAGGGCATTTTATCTAACGTGAACACATCTTGCGCCGACCAGCGATACAGAATCTCCCTCAGTCCGAATGTCTCTTCTCCGAACTTCTGTAGATTCTCATAGTGCTGATGGGTACACATGCCCTGCCCAGTCTTATGCCCCTCACCGCCAATAAGAACCGCTGGTTCCCCAGCAATGAGCACTGATCGGAGCGATCGAGTTGGCTGTTCAACGTTAATGTACATTCCCCCAGGAAATGGTTTTTCGGTGCGCGCAGCGATCACATAAGACTTCTCCGCATGGAGGCGTGTGAAGTAGGCGCCCTTGATGTCGTTGAACGGGTAATGTGATGCTATGACAACATGATTGCAAGTGACCTGATGCCCTTGCTTTGTTTTGATAGTGGACGGCTTCTCATGGGTTGCACCTACGACCGTTGTTCCTTCGAAAATTTGCCCACCCATCTGAGTAATCTCCTGAATGAGTCGGATTAGATAGGGCACGGGATTGAATCTGGCCTGCGCCTTCATTCTGATGGCTGCTTTCGTCGCGAAAGGCAGAGGGTTTGATTCCAGATAATCACCAGGAATGTTCAGCTTCCCATAAGCCAAATATTCGTCTTGTAATTGATTTAAATACGCATCATCACTCGTATATAGATAAGCATCTTCTTCGGTAAATTGACACTCGATGCCTAGCTCATTAACCGTTTGTTTGACGAGCATCAGCGCTTCGTGATTTGCCTCATAATAGAGGCGAGTCTTCTCTTCTCCAAAATGGGAAAGAAATTCATGATAAATCAGTCCATGCTGGACAGTCACTTTAGCCGTGGTGTGCCCTGTCGTTCCTTCTAGGATGCGTCCTGCATTCAGGACAACGACTTTCACGCCTCGTTTTGCGAGTAGATACGCTGTGGTAATCCCTGTAATACCTGCACCAATGATGACTACATCAGTCTTCAGATCAGCTGTCAGGGTTGGAAACTGTGGGATCTTCTCCACCGAGTCGAGCCAGAATGATTGTGGGAATTGCGGTAAAGTAACGGTAGAAGCCTCTTTGTTTTGAGTCAATGTAACGTTCCCCTCTGTCCATTTTTTCCCTATTTTGTCCCTAATGAGGTGATTGTATGTATGGGGAGCAGACACTCCTCGAAACAGAACGTACGCTCTAATATGATGGAGGTAATAGTAATAACACAAACTTAATAATAGGAGTGTGTGATCGTAATGCTGCCTAACCATGAAGTTGTGGGGAGCGCTGCATTAAAGGCAGCTATTACCCACGCAAGATTGGCGATTGGAGCTTGCTGTCAAAAATTAGTGAGAGCCGCTGGAAATTGCAGTATCAGAATCGCATACTATGTGCCCAGCCAGCCCCGCTTGTGGCATCAGGTGTATTTGGTACGAAAAAAAGCCGCCATTCCGACACCAGGTCAGAAACAGCGGCATTTCTTATTTAGGGAGTACGCGTGCCTTATGCTTTACGAATTTTCCCAAGCTCAGTCGTAATCGCATCAATCTCACTAATGCTGAATCGATCCTTGCTCGTGACCATATCATAAAGATCCTTCAAATCCTCGTACATCTCTTCTTTCACGTTGGAGGCTTTAATGGATCCTCCTGTTGCCATGCGCAGCTTTCTCGTAATGCCTTCAAACATAAATTCAACGTTCTCTTCCGACCATATATTCAAATCCATCGCAATCATCCTTCCCTCGGTGTCTTTCCACCATTTTAAAGCACAGGCATGGTATTGTAAAATACAGTTTGTCTCAAGTACGAAAAAGGAAGCAGAGACAGATTGTCTCGCTTCCTTCATTTTTCTTATATGACGATTGATTTCAGTACATTCGGCCCAACCATTTTGACTAGCGGACGCTGTAATTGGGCCGAATCCACATCCAAACTAACACAGATAAGGCGAATATGCTCGTCAGCCAATTTGCGTGCATCCTCGTAGGATAGCTTAAACTGAATACAATAGGAGATAAAGCCATGTAAAGACATAAACAAATTCCACGGGAGTGTAAACTTCCGACTCTCAGCTCCAGGCTGATCTGCCATGACTTCACGAATCACAATGGCAAACATATCCAAGCACTGAGCTTGTTCGGTACGCGAGTACTGCTGTAGTTCTGGCTCGTTAATCATAAACATCATTTCGTAGTGATTCGGATTGTTTAAACCAAACCATACGAATTCCATCATTAACTTTTGAAGCAAATTCACGCTAAACCCATGCTCACGAACAATCATTTCCCGCTGGCGTTGCAGCAGTAAGGCGAAATCATCTTTAATTAGTGCATAAAATAATTCAGCTTTCTCATTAAAATGGTAATATAACGCACCATGACTGTACCCCATTGCTTTAGCAATGCTTCGCATCGTTAAAGCGCGATAGCCAAAAGTAGCGAATAATTCCCGCGCCTCTGTAAGAATTCGTTCTCTGCTAAGCTCTTGCGCGACTGCTTTCCTAGCCATTCCTATCCCTCCGCATCCTCAGCTCATATGAAATTAGTTTAGTGTCTTCTGGATGGAGCTGCTTGCCTATTCAGGCAAGTTCTCGTGAACGATGTATTCATTCTCACCCGCGATGATCAAGCTTTGACCTTGTGTAACATCAGTTGCCCAATTCATGAATGCTTCCGCATCAGCAGCCAAAGGATAACAAGGAACGGTCACTTTATCCGTAAACTGTATCTCCCCTAGCCTCATTCTTTGATTTCTCAGTTCATTTTCCAGCTTGCCATACCATGTATAATCGACTTCAATCAGCACGAGCTGATGATTTACTTTATAAATCGGCTTTCCTGCTTCTATGCCTGCTACGGCGCCATCCGTATATGCACGAATGAGTCCACCAGCCCCCAGCATGATGCCACCAAAATAACGAGTAACCACGACAACGGTATTCTTGAGCCCTTGATGCTTCATCACTTCCAGTATCGGCTTCCCTGCGGTACCGCTGGGTTCTCCATCATCGGATTGCTTCTGGATTTGATCCCGCTCACCAATGACATACGCACTGCAATTATGCGTAGCCGACCTGTGTTCTTTCTTGATCGCTTCAATAAACTGGATTGCTTCTTCTTCTGACTCTACAGGTTTAGCATGACCGATGAAACGTGACTTCTTGATGATAATCTCAGACGAGCCATAGGAATGGATTGTGCGATAATGTGCTAGCATAGCCAACCTTTCTCGGTAGAAGGAAACAACTGTTTCCCTATATTCTACACACAACATTTGACTTCGACAATATAGAAAGAAAATTTACCACATAAATAATGGAAAAAAAGGTGCAAAAAAACGACCTATCCGATAGGATTGATCGTTTTAAAGGTGTATTGGAAATTATTGCTGCAAGCGAGCCTCAAGCTCCGCTTTTTCTTTCTCATAGCCAGGCTTGCCTAATAGCGCAAACATGTTCTTTTTATACGCTTCAACACCCGGTTGATCGAAAGGATTCACACCCATCAAATAGCCGCTGATGCCGCATGCTTTTTCAAAGAAGTAGACCATATATCCGAAAGAGTAAGGTGTCATATCCGGCAAAGTTACGATCAGGTTCGGTACTTGACCGTCTGTGTGCGCAAGCATCGTGCCTTGGAAAGCCTTCTTGTTGACGAAATCCATCGTTTTGCCGCTAAGGAAATTCAGACCATCCAAATCATCAGCATCTGTACCGATGGTGATATGATCTGCCACTTGGTCAACTTGGATAACAGTCTCAAACAAAATCCGGTTACCATCTTGAACGAATTGCCCCATGGAGTGAAGATCCGTCGAGAAGTCTACGGAAGCCGGGTAAATCCCTTTGTAATCCTTGCCTTCGCTCTCCCCAAACAATTGCTTCCACCACTCCGAAACGAAGTGCAGGGAAGGCTCATAGTTCACTAGAATTTCGATCGTTTTCCCTTTGCGATACAGGGAGTTACGTACAGCTGCGTATTGGTAGGCCTGATTTTCGCTGAGCTTCGGATTGGAGAATTCTTGCTGAGCATCTGCCGCACCTTTCATAATCGCTTCAACGTCAATGCCTGCTGTCGCAATTGGAAGCAATCCAACCGCTGTAAGCACGGAGTAACGTCCACCAACATCATCGGGAATGACGAATGTCTCGTAGCCTTCTGCTGTTGCCAGTGTTTTGAGAGCGCCCTTCTCTTGATCCGTTGTTGCGTAGATCCGTTTGCGAGCGGCTTCCTTACCGTATTTCTTCTCCAACAATTCGCGGAAAATACGGAAAGCAATCGCTGGCTCCGTTGTCGTACCGGATTTGGAAATCACGTTCACGGAGAAGTCTTTTCCTTCAAGCAATTGAAGCAAATGTGTCACATATGTCGAGGAGATATTATTTCCCACGAAATAAATCTCAGGCGTTTTACGTTTATCTTTTGGTAAAATGTTATAAAAAGAATGAGACAGCATCTCAAGGGCAGCGCGTGCTCCTAAATAAGAACCACCAATACCGATGACGACAAGCGCGTCGGAGTCGGATTGAATTTGCTTCGCGGATGCTTGAATGCGGGCAAACTCTTCACGGTTGTAGTTTTCTGGAAGATCCACCCAGCCTAAATAATCAGATCCTGCACCCGTCTTGTTATGCAGCTGATCATGGGCTAGCTCGACTTGAGCCGCCAAATAATCGACCTCATGTTGGGATAAAAAGGATAATGCCTTGCTGTAATCAAATTGTAATTTTTTACTCACTAGGTTCGCCTCCATCTCTATTTTTTACCTTTTCCTAGCATACTTATTTGCTTGTCCAAAAGCAAGTGAGCGATCCTATATTGAATGACATTCAACGATGAGCGATCGCATAAGCGGAGAGACTTTGGTCGGAGGGCCAAAGATCACTATAAAGGAATTCACAGGCATTAATTCCCATGTTAAAATGAAGTCAGAGGTGAAGGACATGAAACGTATCGGCTTTATTGGACTTGGCACAATGGGTAAGCACATGGCTGCTAACCTGATTAAAAAAGGGTTTATGGTAACGGTGTATAATCGCACTGCTGGAAAAACGGACGAGCTTGAAGAATTGGGCGCTGAAGTTGGCTTCTCTCCTGCAGAAGTAGCTCGTAACTCAGATGTCTTATTTACGATGCTCAGCAATGACGCTGCGCTTCTCGAAACATTTTACAGTGAGCAGGGCATTCTGAGCGGGATCCACCCAGCACTCACCATTATTGACTCCAGCACCGTATCTCCCCAAACAAGTCAAAAGCTCGCGGAAGAGCTCGCGGCACACTTCGTCGACTTCCTCGACGCACCTGTGACAGGCACGAAGCCAGCTGCTGAAGCAGGTACGCTTACGTTCATGGTCGGCGGCAATCAAGAAGTTTTTGAGGAGCACCAAGACTTGTTCTACGTACTAGGCAGCAAAGCACTTTACCTCGGACCGAGCGGCTCTGGCTCTTATGCGAAGTTAGCTCACAACACGATGGTAGGCATTAACTTGGCAGGGCTTGCTGAAGGCTTATCTATTGCAACCAAAGCTGGTATTCACCCTGGCCAATTCTTAGAAATCGTCCGCTCCGGCGGAGCGAATAGCAAGCAAGTCGAGCTCAAAGGCGATAAGATTCTGGATCGTGATTTCAGCAATCAATTTTCCTTGAAGCTGATGTTGAAGGATTTACTGCTCGCGCAGGAGATCACTAGTAAATTCCAGTTGCCGACCCCTATGCTGCAATCAGCTACCAATCTGTTTCAAATCGGCCTAAGCAAGGGCTTAGGTGAAGAGGATCTTAGCGCTGTCATTAAGTGCTACGAGGAGTGGATGGGGCAGGAGGTTGTAAAGCCTAGCGAGCCTACTGTGGAAGTACCGAAGTCGGCTTCACCGCTCTCTGGTCGTGAACGCCGTAAGAACACACGTGTGCAGCTGGATATTAACCTGAAGCTTTCTATTTATCAATGGGAGCAAGAAGGCTCTTTCTCCGGCCAAAACATTGACGGTACCCTCTTTGATTTATCCGAAAGCGGACTGCAGATTACAACCAATGTGCTGCTGGCTCCGGATATGTTCGTTGTCATCCACTTCCCGCAGGAAGCAGGATTGCCGCCAATCACGGGCCGCGTGATTCGTATTGTGACGGAAGGTCGCAGTTTCCGGTATGGTTGTATGCTGTCAGGCTTGCCGCCGTATGTGCGGATTAAGTTGGAGCAATATATTGAGGACCATATTGCGAGTGTGGTTTAGGGAAGCATGCCAGACCATGATCGCGAACGACTAGGATGACGTAAGACCAGTCTTACGCTGGCGTTTAGTAACAGATAAGCGATAAGGTCTCAAGCGAGAACTATGAAGTCACCATACATCTTGTACATAATGACGTGTGAAGCACACCGTCTTTCCTAGAAATGGGAGAGGCGGTTTTTTCTATATTTGAGGAGGTAGGTTGTTGGATGGAATTTCAAGTGGGATATGAAGCATTTCTGCAATGGCATCAAACGAGACGATCGGGCGAACGGTTAAGGAGACTCCACGAGGGACATGGGCATGCGGAGAAATTATTTCTTGAGGGGGTGTGGTGGCCGATTGTTGGGCACTTTCAGCATTTGCACCCAGAATATGAGGTCAAAGACTTTCAAGATGGCACACGTTTCGTCGATTTTGCCTATCTTCGTCCGCCATATCGAATCGGTTTCGAAATGGATGGATTCGGCCCCCATGCGAGAGACATTGATCGTGGACGCTTTGCTGACAATCTGATGAGGCAAAATCAGCTTATCTTAGATGGCTGGAAAATCATCCGATTTTCCTACGATGATCTGACGCATAAAAAGCGCCGCTGTCAGCAAATGATTCTGCACATGCTTGGGCGCTGGTATGGCGAAAGTAATCATTCTTTTTCCCTAGTGTATCAGGAAAAAGAAATCATAAGGCTGGCAGCTATGGGGACGGAGCCGATTAAAACAGGGAGTGTAGCCGAACTTCTAGGCATACGACCAGAGTCGGCTCGTGTTTGGTTGAGGCGGCTCCACACGAAAGGATTGCTTCGCCCGGCGAGTGGGGAGCGGCGCGTCAGAGCTTATGTGCTTAATACGTCGGCAGAGCCGTATTTGTTGTAGGTAGCTCGGGGAGCAGTCTGCTCGCCAGTTGGAGCGCTGGCGGAGCACTTTAAGAGCGGTCGACCGCTCTTATTTCCGCGTTTCACGCGGCTTAGGGCGGAATAAGAGTGGTTCACCACTCTTATTGGGCACTTCTCTCGCCAGTTCGAGCGCTGGCGAGCACTTTAAGAGCGGTCGACCGCTCTTATTTCCGCGTTTCACGCGGCTTAGGGCGGAATAAGAGTGGTTCACCACTCTTATTGGGCACTTCTCTCGCCAGTTGGAGTGCTGGCGAGCACTTTAAGAGCGGTCGACCGCTCTTATTTCCGCGTTTCACGCGGCTTAGGGCGGAATAAGAGTGGTTCACCACTCTTATTGGGCACTTCTCTCGCCAGTTGGAGTGCTGGCGGAGGTTGATGCTAACTAGCCGCGGGGCAAAGGGCATGCGTGCTGCAGATGAAATGCTACACGAGAAAGCACTCGTACGCTCTTCCCCACTTCCCCAACATACAAAAAAAACTCCCGTAATTCCCTCGGTCCTAACACCGAGGGAATTACGGGAGCCATTTTCACAATCACCGATTACTCGCTGATATAAGAGCAAATATAGTCGCTCACTGTTTTCACTTCGAGCTTAAATTTCGCGTTAGCTGGCACGGTGAATTCACCTTGACCATTGATGGTAATCCACTCCGTGCTGCCTGGAAGCAATACGTTCAGCTCACCCGCTTGGATTTCCATAATTTCTTTCACATCTGTTCCGAATTCATATTCGCCTGGAAGCAGAATGCCGAGTGTTTTCTTCGTGCCATCTGCGAATTGCACAGTGCGGCTCGTTACTTTTCCATCGAAATAAACATTGGCTTTCGTAAGTACGGTTACATTTTCAAAGCTGGACATGATCAGTATTTCCTCCTCTAAAATGACTACGAATAATCGCAAGCCCACATGGTGGGATTATTGGACGCTAGATACGTGCGTCAACAATCCCCGTGTTGTGGATGTACTTCATATAGCTAGCAGAAGCTCAATTTGGTGAGCCTCTGCTCCTCTTTTAGCCTAATAAAGCTTTCACGCGTGCAACTACATTCTCAGGTGAGAAGCCGTATTCTTTCAGAACCGTATCTCCTGGCGCGGATGCTCCGAATGTGGAGATACCCAAAATTGAACCTTCGTCGCCAGTATAACGCTCCCAGCCAAGCGGATAAGCCATCTCAACAGCAAGACGCTTCTTCACTTCAGGTAAGATAACGGAATCTTTGTACGCTTTGGATTGTTTCTCGAACAACTCCAAGCTCGGTAAGCTGACAACGCGAACGTTGATGCCTTCGGCTTGCAGCAATTTTTGAGCAGCGACAGCTAGTTGAACTTCAGAACCCGTTGCCAGGATTTGAGCATCCGGTTTACCGTTTGCAGCGTCGGATACCACGTATCCGCCTTTGCTTAGGTTCGCTTTTGCTCCTTCAACCGTACCTTCAAGAATCGGCAAGTTTTGACGAGTCAATACAAGCGCTACCGGTCCTTTAGCTTCGGAAATTGCATAACGCCAAGCTTCAGAGGTCTCATTACCGTCAGCAGGACGGATCACTGTGATGCCCGGAATAACGCGAAGTGCCGGCAATTGTTCGATCGGCTCATGCGTCGGTCCATCTTCACCAACCGCGATGCTATCATGCGTTAGCACATAAATAACAGGAAGCTGCATAAGAGCTGCAAGGCGGATGGATGCACGCAGGTAGTCGGAGAATACGAAGAAAGTTGCTCCGTATACTTTGACCCCACCATGAAGAGCCATACCGTTCATCGCTGTACCCATACCAAACTCACGAACACCGAACCATACGTTGCGGCCAGCATAGTTGCTAGCGCTGTAGTTGGATTCGCCTTTGATCATCGTATTATTAGAGCTCGCTAGATCCGCGGAACCCCCAATGAGTTGTGGCAATTTGCCTGCAACAGCATTGATCGCATTACCAGAAGCTACACGTGTAGCCATCGGTTTGTCTTCTGTTGTGTATTTCGGAAGATCAGCATCCCAACCAGCTGGCAGTTCGCCATTGACAGCAGCGCTGAATTGGTTACCAAGCTCCGGGTAAGCTTTGATGTAATCATTCAACAATTGGCTCCAAGCTTCTTCAGCTGCAGAACCTTCTTTTTGAATTTCAGCATAGTGCGCACGAACTTCATCTGGAACCAAGAAATCCGGCTCTTCCGGCCAGCCGTAAGCTTGTTTCGTCAATTTCACTTCGTCGCCGCCAAGTGGTGAACCGTGTGGTCCAACGTGGCCACCTTTACCACCTTTGTTCGGGCTACCGAAACCAATTGTCGTTTTCACTTCAATCAACGTAGGACGCGTTGTGTCAGCTTTCGCTTCTGCAATTGCTTTGGAGATTGCTGCAAGATCGTTTTGCTCTTCTACGCGCAATACTTGCCAGCCGTAAGCTTCGAAGCGTGCTTGCACATTTTCAGAAAACGCCATATTCAATTCGCCATCAAGCGAGATATCATTAGAATCGTACATCATGATCAATTTGCCCAATTTCAAGTGAGCTGCTAGGGAAACCGCTTCTGAGGAAACGCCTTCCATCATATCGCCATCGCCGCAAATCGCGTACGTGTAGTGATCGATAACTGGGAAGTTTTCTTTGTTGTACGTCTCTCTCAAATGCGCTTCAGCCATCGCCATACCTACAGCCATACCAACTCCTTGCCCAAGAGGACCCGTCGTAGCGTCTACACCTGCAGTGTGACCGTACTCTGGGTGACCAGGGGTTTTACTTCCCCATTGGCGGAAGTTCTTGATCTCTTCCATTGGCAGATCATATCCACATAAGTGAAGCAAGCTGTATAGAAGCATGGAGCCGTGTCCAGCAGATAGAACAAAACGGTCACGGTTCACCCATTTTGGATTCGAAGGATTGTGTTTCATATGCTGCTTCCACAAGACGTAAGCCATTGGTGCAGCTCCCATAACCATACCTGGGTGGCCTGATTTTGCTTTCTCAACCGCGTCGATACCGAGTGTACGGATCGTGTCGACGGCCAATTGTTCAATTGTTTTCGTTGTTGCAGTCATTCGAGAATTCCCTCCATTATTTCTGTATTTTCGTCTGTTCGCAACTTGTACATACAAGTGGCTTTTCTCGCTTGCATTATTGTACCATTTGCTTTAAGGCTTTGCCACAATAACCCGTTAAAACGTTATACTTCTCTCCTATATATAAATAGGCTGTACCCATAATCGGACACAGCCTCTTCGTATTAATTAAAAACAACCGTCTTATTGTTGTGAACGATAATCCGATCTTCTACATGCCAAGCTACTGCTCTTGCAAGTACAATTCGTTCAATGTGGCGACCGATTCTTTTCAAATCTTCGACATTATCCCTATGGCTTACACGCTGAACGTCCTGCTCAATAATCGGTCCGCCATCTAATTCATCTGTCACATAGTGTGCAGTAGCCCCAATAATTTTCACACCACGGTTATGCGCTTGCGCATACGGCTTTCCACCTACAAATGCAGGAAGGAAGGAGTGGTGGATATTAATAATGCGATTCGCATAATGCTTGATGAACGAAGGTGAAACGATCTGCATATAGCGAGCGAGCACGATGGCATCGACGCCATCGCCAATCACTTCTAGCTGGCGTTGCTCCGCCTCTGCTTTGGTTGCCGCGGTAACTGGAATGTGGTGAAAAGGAATCCCGAACGGTTCAACAAGAGATCTCATATCATTATGATTCGAGATGACCATCGCGATATCCGCGTTGAGATCACCTGCACGCCAATGCCATAACAGCTCAAGCAATGCATGGTCTTCTTTCGATACGAAGATCGCAATTCGCTTCTTCTGACTTGCCTGTGAAAGGCTCCAGTCCATCGAGAACTTCTCCGCAACGATCGAGAAATCCGTTCTTAATTTCTCCACTCGACTTTCCAACTCAGCTAAATCGAACTCAATCCGTATGAAAAACATTCCGCCCTCTGGATCCATTGTGTATTGATCGGATTGGACGATATTTGCGCCATATTCAAATAAAAATTGTGATACTGCTGCAACAATCCCCGGCTGATCCGGGCAAGAAATCAGCATTCGTGCTCTATTGATCATTTCGCTCTCCCGGCGAAGTGAGTTATTCGTGGTTCCCGTTTCCATGTTTATCCCCCTGGCGATTTCTGTCTGAGTGTAGGCTAAGCTTTCTTCAAGATGTCATTGCCTGCAAGCCAGACAATTAATCGTTGGTTGATTTGTTCTTCGCTAAGATCTGCGAAAAGTTGTTCTTCATGAAGAATATCGTATAAGCGCTCCAACGGCTCGCGTCCGTCCGCTTTCTTCGCTTTGGCATCATTTTTGAGCAGTTCCCAAGTCTTGAGAACGAAGTCGCGGTAGTGAATATCTTTTTTAGTTAGCAAAAAGTCAATTCGCTCCACATGATCCAGGAACTCGCCACCGAAACGTCCACTTAGGTTACCGGAAAGCAACGCAATTTCCGCTTCATACATCGGGCGCTGTGTTTTGTCTTCTTTTCCAATCCATGGTGTCTCTAGAATCATCGGCAAGTGCTGCAATTTCTCATGGTTCGCAATGTTGTTCATCGCTTCAAAGCCTATCCAGCCTGAACCAAGTGGTGCATGGCGATCCTTGCTTGCTCCGCGCGGGTTTTTACTGTCATTCAAGTGGATAACGCCTAGCTTTTCCAATCCAATCGTGCGATCAAAATGATGCAGAACCCCGTCCAAATCATTCACAATATCATAGCCCGCATCATGAATATGGCAAGTATCCATGCAGACCGTCAACTTATTGTTGAACTCCACGCGCTCCATGATTTCCGCTATTTCTTCAAAGCTGCGACCGATTTCCGTTCCCTTACCAGCCATCGTTTCCAAAGCAATGTTAACGTTCGTATCTTTGACCCCAGCAAGCACTTCATTCAAGCCATCTGCAATTCTGGCAATCCCATAGTCGGCATCCTTGTCCGTGTAAGCACCTGGATGAAGGACGATATTGCGTACCCCAATATAATCCGTCCGACGGATTTCTTCTTGTAAGAAACGAACAGCGAGCTCAAAGGTATCTTCCTTATAAGAACCCAGATTGATAATGTATGGTGCGTGGACAACGATTTCATTCATCGCATGCTTGTCCATCACAGCTTTACCTTCTTCAATATACTGCTCTTCAATCGGCTTACGACGCGTATTCTGCGGTGCGCCTGTGTATATCATAAACGTGGATGATCCATAAGAAACAGCTTCTTCTGCTGCATTTAATAAACCTTTATCTGAGAAAGAAACGTGTGATCCAATTTTGGGCATAGTTCATAACTCCTTTATAGGTAACTGCTACCCTCCTATTTTACTCGTATTGTCGCAAGAAATCTAGAAATAAGGTATAATTCTTATCAATGATTGGATGTAAATGAGTGGGGTGACAAATAAATGTCGAATGATTTTTTCATGTGGTTCATCATTTTCTGGGTATGCGTCCTGCTTTTCTTCATGTCTGTAGGCGGATACTTCATGTTTCGCAAGTTTCTTAAGGTTCTTCCCAAAGAGGACGGCAAGTCGAAGCTCGATTGGCAGAATCATTACGTAGACAGCTCACGGCATCTATGGACAGAGGATTCCAAGGCTTTCTTGGATCAATTGGTTTCACCTGTACCAACAGCCTTCCGAGATATTGCCAAGCATTCGATTGCTGCGCGAATTGGACAAGTCGCTTTAGAGGCAAACGCCGAGGAAGTGACACGAGATCATTGCATTGAGGGATATATTCTTGCGACGCCGAAGCGTGATTATCGGAGTTTGACGAGCTTTCTGGAGAAGCAGGAGATTGATTATAGTGCGTATAAGCATTTGTTGAGTTAACAATAACACGTCCTCCAGAGTCTAGAGTCTGGTGGGCGTGTTTCTTCTTGCAAACAATTCAAGGAGTCAATTGTTTCCTACCTTTAAAAAATGTAAATATTTGTAAAATAAAAAAATAAAATAGAATACCGACCGTCGCGCCCACCGTATCTAAAAATACGTCTGATATCACTGCGGTGCGTCCTGGAACAAAGCTTTGATGGTATTCATCCGTAGATGCATATACCATGCATAGGAGCACGGAATAGAGAAAACTCCCGCCTATGTGCCATGTACTCTTTTGTTTAGATAAACGCGCTACTAGGACTCCTAGCACACCGTAAATAAGTAGATGAGCGAATTTACGTATAAAAAACTCGATAAAGCCAAAGGCTCCACTTGCTTTTACACTAATACTCTGTGCTCCGTAGTGAAAGCTTGTATCTGAAAAATACGCCTTAATCGTTTGTTCCGATATTTCCTTATGGATCAAAGGTCTAATATCCTGTTCTTGGTGCGTCTGCGATGATAAACCGAAAATAACCCCACACCAAATCAGCATGGGAAGCACATACCGTACGAATGTGTTAAGGTTTATTTGGACGGACATGGTTATCCCTCTCATTCACATAATCAAAATAATGCAAAAAAAGCTTCCCTAGCCTAATGAGTAGACAAGGGAAGCTGTTGAACATGAATTAGTAATCAAGTCCTTACAAATTCTTGGGTTTTATTTCTTGATGAGCTAATCCCTAATCCTTCGTAGTCAAAACCTAATTTCTGTAATAATCCTTGCTTTAATACATTTCTAGTATCAAGTACATATGGACTTCGCATGCTCATTTTGGCAAGTGACCAATCCAAATACAAATATTCATCCCAATGTGTTAATAAAATAACCGCATCAACGTTATGCATAACGTCCATTGCACTAGCAACGTATTGCACGTCTAAGCCAGCATTCAATTGCTGGAACATCGTCATCCCGTGGGGATCATGCGCCTTTACTCTGGCACCAGCATCTATCAGCTCTTTAATGATGACTGAGGCTTGCGTTTTACGCGCGTCATCCGTATTTGGCTTGAATGTAAGACCTAAGATTCCGATATTTTTTCCAGTCAATGTCTTTAATTTCCGTTTGATTTTGTCAACAACGTAGTCATGCATTTGTTGATTCGAGTTCACTGCCGCTTGAACGACAGTTAGTTCACAACTATATTTATGACTGGTAGCTAATAATTCAGCCGTGTCTTTCGGAAAGCAGCTTCCACTCCACCCGCTAGAAACCTGTAAGAATTTAGATCCAATCCTAGAGTCCATCCCCATTCCTGCCGCTACTTCCGTAACATTCGCTCCTAACGTTTCACAAAGTCGCGCTATTTCATTGATATAGCTAATTTTCACAGCCAAAAATGCGTTGGATGCATACTTAATCATCTCAGCGCTTTTGATGTCCGTTTCATAATAAGTTGGTAAAGCTACATTCGGGTTGTGAGCGAATTGAAAATCAAGTGACTTTTCTTCATACTGCACTCTGTTCAGCAAATTAAAGTAGAGCTCTTTCATCACTTTCTTTGAATTGGCGTTCTCTGTTCCAATGACAATGCGATCTGGGAAAAATACATCCTCCAATGCGTAGCCTTCCCTTAAAAACTCAGGATTGCTCGCCATTGCAAAATGCGTATTTACTTTTAAACCAGATGCTTCTTCAATAATTGAAGCGACAAGATCAGCTGTTCCGACAGGAACCGTTGATTTATTAATAATCACCGTGAACTTATTGGGATTTAAATGACGCCCAATACTTTGTGCGGCAAGTCTAATGTATGTTAAATCGGCCGTTCCATCTAACTTGGAGGGAGTACCCACACCAATAAATACAACATCTGCCTGATAGATGACCCCATAGTCGGTTGTTGCAAATAAGGTTCGTCCGATATAGTTCTCAATTAAATGATCCAGCCCTGGTTCAAAAATAGGACTTTTGCCAGCGTTCATCTGATCTACTTTATTCTGGTCAATATCCAGCACCGTGGTATGGTGCCCTAGCACAGCAAAAGCCGCCCCTGTCACACTTCCAACATATCCCGATCCGATACATACTACATTCATATATGTTCCCTCCTAGTCTCTCTATACCTATTTTGTACTAGATCAGCGCCAGCTTCTCTTGATAGGAATAAATCGTTCTCCTTAGACCTTCTTCAAGCGAAATTTCAGGATTCCACCCCAAAATCTCTGTCGCTCTGTTAATCACAGGTCTTCTTACTTTAGGATCATCTTCAGGGAGTTCATGGAATGTAATCTTGCTTGTGGTGTTCGTCAAATGTTTCACTAAAAGGGCTACATCTAACACAGCATGTTCGATTGGATTTCCAATATTAATGATTTGCCCCGTCGCAGCATCGAGCTCCATCATTCGGATGAGCGCTCTGATCGTATCATCGACATAGCAGAATGAGCGCGTCTGACTGCCATCCCCGTACACCGTAATATCCCTACCCGTTAGGGCTTGCGTTACAAAATTCGAAATAACCCTTCCATCATCATTTCGCAGTCCAGCTGAGTACGTATTGAACAAACGAACAACTTTGGTACGAATTTGATATAAGCGATTGTACTCGTAGCAGAACACTTCCCCAAGTCTTTTGGCCTCATCGTAACAAGCCCGTGGCCCCCACGTATTCACATTGCCACGATATTCTTCAGGCTGTGGATGTACCTCAGGATCGCCATAGGCTTCACTTGTACTCGCATATAGAACTTTGGAATTATATATTTTCGCTAGTTCTAGCATATTTTGAGTGCCTATTGTATTGACATAAATGGTTTCAATCGACGACGCCTGATAAAGCTTAGGTGACGCAGGCGATGCTAGATGATAGATTTCATCCGCTTCTTGGACGCCCTCCAAATCGATGATAGATGTATCGGACACGTCGAATTCAATAAACCTAAAATTCGGATGATCCTTGATCTCATCTAAATTTGATATTCTCCCTGTAATCAGGTTGTCAACACCGACAACTTGATGACCCTGACCAAGTAATTCTTTCGTTAAGTGTGAACCCAAGAAGCCAGCTGCACCCGTAATAATGATTTTACTCATTGATAACGTACCTCCTATTTGTGAGATAACTACCCAAACGATTGTTCACGTTCTCTACCCGTAGGAAACAGTACCGGAATCTTTCTAACCCCTGTAAGCTCCCCCAATAGGGTGAATACGTATAAAGGATTCAAATACATATATCTCTTCCAAAGGCGTTTAGGCTCCTGCATCAATCGGTAAAACCATTCGAGTCCTCTTTTTTGCATCCAAGACGGGGCTTGCTTTAGCGTGCCTGCATGAAAGTCAAAGGCTGCACCTACCGCCAACAACGGCATACCTAGCAAATCCCTATACTCGAAAGCCCACACCTCCTGTCTAGGGCAACCCAGACCAACGAATACAAGGTGGGCACCACTCGCTTTAATACGACTCACAACCTCTGATTTCTCATCAGACGTTAGGTTTCTGAATTTAGAGGGCTCCTTTCCTGCTATATGTAATCCTTTAAATTTTTCTTTCAAATTCTTCTCAAATAATTGGAGTGTCTCCAGCTTGCTACCATACAAATAAATAGATAGTTTATGTTTGGCAGCCGCTTCTGCAACCCGTAATGTCAATTCAGGACCATACACACGTTCTTTGAGCCCCGTTTTATATAGGAAGTTCAACCCCCATTTAACCGGTTGGCCATCGGGGACAACTAAGTCTAAACCATTTAATCTACGTCGATGTTCAGCATCCAGATAACCCGTCATAACGCCATGAACGGCTAATGCGGACACAGCGAACGGTTTATTTTGATGGGCAGCATTTGTAATTAACTGTACGGCGGAGTCATAGTCAACGGCAGCTATATTCACGCCACAGATCGAATATTTCCCTTTATTAATCATATAGCTACGCTCCAGCGGTCTTTATTTTCTTCAAATATCCCTTCCATAATTAATCTGATGTTGTTGTACGATTGCTTCCAATCTGGGAAATGCGCTTTAAACTTTGCCAAATCGGACACATACCATTGGTGATCACCAGCTCGGGCTACGTCTGAATACGTATAAACGAACTCCCTGCCGGTAATTTCCTGGGAGATTTGGATGGCCTCGAGCATAGAAACATTGGAGTCTCTCCCCCCTCCTAGGTTGTATACCTCCCCGCCTCTTCTTGGATTTGAATAGAATGCATGAAAGGCTGAAATCACATCACTAGAATGAATGACGTCTCTTACCTGTTTACCTTCATAACCAAAAATGGTGTACGGAGTACCCGTTATGGCACATCTCATCAAATAATTAATAAAACCATGCAGCTGCACGCCAGATTGCTTGGAGCCACTTAATACACCACCACGGAAACACACGGTTTTGAAGTTAAAATATCGGCCATATTCTTGCACTAGCACATCCGCTGCAAGCTTGGATGCACCAAATAGGGAATGCATACTTTGGTCCACGCTCATTTCTTCTGAAATGCCATTCTTAAATGAATGTTCAGGATCAATTTCCCACCGAGAGGCCAATTCAATAAGAGGAAGTGTGTTAGGTCGATCACCGTATACTTTGTTCGTTGATGTGAAAATAAAAACAGCTTCAGGACAATGATGCCTCATCGCCTCAAGCAGGTTTAACGTTCCGTTTGCATTGACCCCGAAATCCACGAAGGGGTCTTTGGCTGCCCAATCATGCGAAGGCTGCGCAGCGGTATGAATAATTAAAGAAATATCATTCCCATACAGACTAAATAAGCTATTGAGCTGTTCTGCATTGCGAATATCAATCGTATGATGTTTGTAATTCGCTCCCAACATGCCTTCTAACCGCTGACGATTCCATAATGTGGAACCCTCTGCTCCAAAAAATGTTTCTCGCATATTATTGTCAATGCCAACCACCATATAACCTAAACTAGCATAGAATTCAGTAGCCTCTGAACCAATCAAACCAGCGGAACCTGTGATTATAACGATGGACATATGCTCAACACTCTCCTTTAATTTAGCTGACAAAGATCTGCCGCTCCTCATGATTCGCGCCTTTTTTTAATAATAATTTTTGATATTCAATCTTAATTGTATTTACCGTATTTTGAACTAGAAACTTGGCTCTTATGGTCTCTGTTGCGCTAATACCTAACTGCTTCATCTTGATGTTATCAGCTAATAGCAGTTCTATTCCTCGGCGCATCTCCAACTCGTTAGCATTTACCAATAGTCCGTCTTCCCCATGCGTAATAATATCAACGGGACCTCCCCAATTGGTTGCAATTGACGGAAGACCACAATACATTGCCTCAATTAGTACTCTGCCGAAAGGCTCTGGCGTGGTGGAGGCTAAGACGAAGATATCTATTGCGGCATATAATGTACGACTATCCTTAATAAATCCAGTAAAAACGACTCGATCTTCCATATGTAAATCTCTCACAAGAAGTTTGAGTTCTTCCAAAACATGTTCATTGCCAGGAAAACAATCGCCAGCCAAAACTAAATACGTGTTCACAGGTTTCTGACAAGCTGCGAACGATTTAATCAGCAAATCTTGACCTTTCCATTTACTGATTCGAGCTACATTGCCAACGACTACAGCATCTTGAGGAATCTGTAGCCTTTCACGCATTTCCATGCGATCCATGCTCTGACCCGAATAAGAGATATAGTCTTCTTCAATCCCATTGAAAATAGTAACGAGTTTATCTTGGCTTTGGTAATGCTCAAACCTCTTTCTAACATCGGTTGAGATACAAATTACTCTCGTGGATAAATGAAAAATGAGGTATCGATATATTCTCCAAAGCAGCCTTGGGAAATCATCAAATACCTCTCGTATATGCCATATATGTGGAACTCTCAGCAGTTTGGCTACGATGGCTCCAGTCATGATAATGGCTGAATTACTATGAATAAGACTGACCTTCTCATGCTTTAATAGCCGATATAACTTTGGTATCGACAGGAAGAAATGAATAACAAACATGAGTAAACTTACAATATTCACAAATGTCTTTCTTCTTAAAATCAAAAGATCATCCTTAATCCAAACTTTCGCTCCAAGATCTTCTAGTTCGCTAACCAGTTCTCCATCTTCAGGTACAATAACGATCGATTCGTACTTATCCTTATCAAGACCCTTGACTACAGATAAGAGCGACCTACTAGAACCATACAGATCGCCAGTGACATGAAAATATAAGATCTTTGCTTTCATTGATACCCCATGCCCTTCCTAACTAATTTTAATTGAGCGATAGTTTTGGATAATATCCTCATATAAGGCTTCGAGCTCCGTATTTTGCTTTTCTATATTAAACAATCGTTGAACTCTTGCTTTTCCTTGTTCGCTAAAATCCTCCCAAATACTTTTCTCTTGTAATAAGATTTTAATATATGTTGCGAGCAAATAGATATCCTTTTCGGGAGCTAGAAACCCAGTTTCACCATGTGAAACCGCCTCTGAAATTCCTCCTGTAGCAAAACTAACAACCGGCAGTCCCATCGCATTAGCCTCTGCAAACACCATTCCAAACCCCTCTGCGTCTCCATTATCCGCTATCACGCTTGGAACTGAGAATACCATCGCTTTATTCATCCATTCCCGAACTACCTCAGGTGGTTGTACGCCCAGGAATTTATATTTACTTAATAACCGTCCAGCCTTCTCCTCTAAGTGATTCCTTAGCGGTCCATCTCCAATGCATACAAGTTCACAATCAGGTAACTCTTTTTGTACTTTACTCATAGCTTCAATTAAGTAATCTGCTCCTTTCTTTTCTACTAATCTGCCAACAAAAAGAACAATCGGTTGCCTGCTCACATGATCATCGGGTGTGAAGGAATCCACATCAATACCAATATAATGACGTACGATCCTTTCCTCCGGATATCCTTGCTCCAGCATTTTTAATTTAATAAAATCGGATACCGCTATAAAAAGAGTGCCTTTCCTCTGTAATTCTTTACGTTTACGAATGTAAAGCTTATGACTATAAAAATCAGCGTATTCATCCTTGACCGTAGCATCAAACCCATGGAATGTGACAATTAATGGCACATCTAAAGATTTCATTAGTGGTAATGCTAGCGCTCCTCCAAAACCAAAGTGAGCATGAATGAGAGATGGTTTAATTCTGGCAATTTTATTCATGAAGCCTATCGATTTACCTAATAGTTTATACATCGTTTCTTTTCCCCAACCTATTACACTCTCGTCATTTAGGACGATCACACGATCATTTGGAAGTTTAATGCCTTTTATTTTTCTAGAGCCCACGTAGTAAGGCGTAAAATTTTGTAGAGCCTCCGATTGTGCTCTGACAAACGTTTCAGATGGTGATAGTAGATGATCTTTATAAATCACAACATTCTTCTTTCCATTCATGTGAGCTCCTACTCCTTTTTCAATTATGGTTTGTGGTTAGCATGCAGCAGCACTGGCATCATTTCTTTCCGATTACTTAATACGCTATCTAAACGCATATTAGATGTTGCTGTGTTACTCAACGCCTTTTCCTTCTCTTTTTTGACATAAATAATAAGTAAGGTATAAGTAATAAAATGATACAAGAAATTTTCTTTAAAGATGTTGCTTTCCAGAGTAGATTCCGTGATACCTCTAATTAATAGTAGCAAGACCATCATAATAGTAATAAACTTACTCTCCTGTGAATATCGCCATCCAAATTTAATTAAAATGAATACGTAATAGATAAGACCTATTACACCAACAATTCCCGATTCCCCGAGTGTTTGAAAGAATTGATTATGTGCTTGACCGGGAGCCCAATTATACATGGCTAAGAATGGGAGTCTTGTATCTCCATCTTTCCAAAGATCCAATCCGTATCCAAATATCGGGTTATGCTTCCAAATATCAATGGTGTAGCTCCAAACAAAATTCCTTCCCGTTAAACTTGTTAATAATTGGACATCTTGACTTTGTAAATCTAAATAACTAGTAGCTGCTGAATTTATCATAAAGATGTAGATACATAACAATAATATTCCTACGATTAACAAGTAAATATGACGAACAACTGTCGTTCGAGAAACAAAAAAAACAAAAATAAATATAATCACGAAAGTAACCCAAGTCGTTTTGGACTGGGTTAATAGGAGTACAGATAGACTAACCAACCAATGCAGTAAATTTAAGTAAACATTCTTTTTCTCAACCATTCGATTAGTTACCCATAAAACGATAGCCATTGGTGCCAAATGATTCGCTAAATTAGCTATCCCATGCAATCGAAATGAGTAAAAATAGCCTAGTTTATAGTTTTCCTCAATCGCAAACCCAGGATCAGCTATAGCAAAAATTAAACTTCCGTATAAATAAACCAACGCAATCATTCTTACCAGCTTTATAAACCAGGTTAAATCCTTTCCAGTCATTAACAAGAGTGCGGTAAAACATAAAGGTAACACAAACCATTGAGGAGAAAGAGAGGCTTTTAATCCAAGAAACGATGACAAAATTGGACCACATGAAAAGATAATTGAGGAAAACCAAAGTTGTAGCTCAGGTTTATAAAATTTTTGTTGCATACCTGGCCAAATGAAAAGAAAACTAATAAACAATATGATCGCAGTTATAGCAGATCTTAAAAGAAGAGCAGCCCGATCCTTTTCCATTGTGACAACCATTAATTGATCTAAATTAAACACTCTTGGACTTGTAAGGTTATTAATCATGGGAGAAATCATAATAAGAAATACAAGGCAGATTAATCCTTTCTTTAGGATATTGCTTTGATCATGGTTGTCATGTCTATGTATCATTCACGCCTCCAAACTACTGACTTGCATACTTCGTAATCAGTTTGGTTTTTGTATTGCACTGCCACACTACAACCCATAATCCAATACCTAAAACTGTGTTTGCTATTAATCCGGACCATATTGCCCCTTCCCACGAATAAATGGGGATTAAATTCATATTTAATACGACGCTAATGATGGCTACCCCAATTTGCATGATGCTTCTATATCCTTGAAAGCCTGCTCCTGTCAGTAAGTCAGCTGCAAAATACTGAAGGCCTCTAATAAAAGGAATGATGGCCATCCATCTGATAGCTTCTATCGCATTGTCATAATCAGATCCAAGTAGATAAGGAATTACGGGTGCAAGAGCATATAACAAAATACCAGATACTATCCCATACATACATCCAACTGGAAGTAACTTCTTCGCGAATTGAAGACTTCCTTGGATTCCTTTACTGCCATGTCTGAAGAATTTCCCATATGAAGCTGCCAATAAAGATCGTATGGGTGTAAAAACTACATCGATAATGCGATTTGCTGCGGCATAGATACCAGTCGCTTCTAAAGTGGAAATTTTCGCAAGAATACTCTTGTCAATTTCATTATAAACTCCCTGTGAAGATAGACTGATCGAGAAGTAAAAGCCTTCTACGACATCTTTTTTTGTAAACTTAACCCTCCAACTTGGATAACCAAGTTTTTTATTTACCATAATAACGCCAATAATTGTAGTGAGAGCTGTACACAATAAATATAAGCCACCCCATTGTTCAGGAGTCGGCTTAGAAACTGAAAAGAACAACCAGCAAGCTGCTAACATTCGCATTAAGCTTTGACAAACCTGAAGCTGCGCTGTCCATCCCAGCCTATCAAAAGCTTGAAAAGCTTGACCACTTATGTCTAGCAGTCTTGCAAAAATCATATCCGAAACTGCTATTGCTACAATGAGATTAAATTGAATATTTGCAGGCAAAAATAGATGGGCAACGACTAACAATACGACGACTAGCATGCTGCCCGATAGTACCGTTATGATAAGTGCATTGCCCCAGGATTCCTTAAATGAGGAACTATCCCTTGATACATTTTTCACTAATATATTTCCTGTACCAAAACTAGCAAATGGAGAAAAAATCGATGTAATTGCTACTACACCAACGAAAGCACCAAAACCTTCCACACCAAGTGAACGTGCAATAAATATAAAGTAAAGGGCTTGAATAAAAGTCTTCAAGCCATTCCCCAAAAACATCCAGAATGTATTTTTAGTCAAACTGTTATTCTTCAAATGAAGAAATTGGTTTATCCATTTATTTTTCATCTAATATCCAAATTCTCCTTAGCTACTCGAATTAAACAGTGTTACTTCTAACAATAACCATTAATGTTCCCCAGATGATCTTAAGATCCATTTGCCATGAAATTTCTTCGGCATATTTAAAATCATGATGCAAATTTTCATGAATAGGAAATATCCGCTCAGGGCTTATTTGCCACAGGCCGGTGATGCCAGGTGTTACATAGAAACGCTGCCACTCCCAATCCGTATATTCTGCCTCGACAATCGATTTCTGCTCAGGTCGCGGACCAATAAAGCTCATTTCACCCCTCAAAATATTAAACAGCTGAGGCAACTCATCAATGCTGCTCTTTCTTAGTAGCCGTCCTACAGGTGTAATCCTTGGATCCTCACCAGAGATAGGGGATCTTCCTTCCTTCGGCACATCCACATACATGGTGCGAAATTTATAAATGTGAAATAATCGGCCGTTTTTACCATATCTTTGCTGCTTAAAAATAACAGGTCCTTTCGAATCAAACTTAATCAGTAAAGCAACGATGATAAGAAGTGGAGACGTGAACAACAGAAGACTTAAGCCCACTATTAGATCAAGCAGCGGCTTTACTACTTGAATATAAATCCCACTTGGTTTAGATAGCTGAGAGCATGTTGCTGCAGCTACAGAATTAGCAGAATTGGCCCTACTTTCAATTGTCGCCATTTCCATATCTAGTCACTTCCTCCTTATACAATTCTAATTGCGGGTTGACTTGCGGCATATTCATATAAATATCGTTCAAATTCCTCACTTAATTCCTGATTTTTCAACGCAAATTCAACGGTTGCCTTTAAGAACCCAATCTTACTACCTACATCGTATAACTTACCTTCATAGATATAACTGTACATCGCTTGCTGCTGGGCAAGCTGCTGTAAGGCATCCGTTAGCTGAATCTCGCCGCCGACACCAGGACTTGTATGTTCTAAAAGATCCATAATTTCAGGATTTAAGATGTAGCGTCCCATAATAGCTAGATTAGATGGAGGGTTCTTTTGAGGCTTTTCAATTAAATTATGAACAAATGAAAGGCGATCCGTTACGTGTTTCCCTTCAATTACACCGTATTTATTTACTTCTTCCCACGGCACCGGCGCAACGGCGATGATATTGGAACCATCCGTCCCTTCATAAACGTCCATCATTTGCCTTAAGCATGGAACTTTACTATCAATAATCATGTCTCCAAGTAACACGGCAAATGGCTCATTTCCAATAAATTTACGTGCACACCAGATCGCATGACCTAATCCTAATGCTTCTTTTTGCCTAACATAATGGATATCAACTAGATTGGTTAAATCATGAACAATTTGCAGTAGTTCACTTTTGTTTTTACTTTCCAAGTTTTGTTCCAATTCATAATTCTTATCAAAATGATCTTCAATCGGCTTTTTACTCCGTCCAGTTACAATGATGATGTCTTCGATGCCTGAATCAATGGCTTCTTCAACGATGTATTGAATGGTCGGCTTATCCACGATAGGTAGCATTTCTTTAGGCATTGCTTTTGTTGCAGGTAAAAATCGGGTTCCTAAACCAGCTGCCGGAATGATGGCTTTCCTTACAATTCTCTCCATATTACTCCTCCTAATTTCTCTTTATCTATTCAGCTTCTACATAAAAATGGCTTAAAAAAGCCAGGCATGTTGTCTTACTAAGTAACACAACACGCCTCGATTTTTTAATGAAAACCAGGGCATTTAACCCCCCCTCACTACACACCACTGACGCTATACGTCTAAGGCCTTAAGCCCACGGCATGTACGAGTGCCTACAATGATAAAGGTATAGTAGACATTACCCACAACGTATTGAACTAAGTCTGTTTAATCCTGTTGACCATAATAATAGTTGTACGTAGAGTCACTTTTGTGATGACGCTTATTGTTTAGCACGACGCCAAGGATTTTCGCTTGGACCCTCCCCAAGTTAACGATGGCTTTCTTGGCCACATCTCGCTTCACTTTTCCTTCACTAATCACCATGACAACTCCGTCACATTTGGTCGCTAAAATTTGTGCATCTGTAACAGCTAAAATTGGTGGCGAATCCATGATAATGACATCGAATCTTGCTGCCATATCGGCTAAGAGTGCTGTCATTTTCTGAGACATGAGCAGCTCCGAAGGATTCGGAGGGATAGGTCCTGAGGTGATAATGAACAAATTATCTACGGTGGTTTTAAACATAACCTCCTCTATATCCGTCTGATTCACTAATGTGCTTGTTAGGCCATATCGATTAGACTTCCCGAAATAATGATGGATAGTTGGCTTTCTTAAATCAGCATCAATAAGCAGCACTTTCTTCCCCTCTTGTGCATAAGCCACCGACAGATTAGTGGCTGTTGTTGATTTACCTTCAGCAGGTTGAGCAGATGTAATAAGAATCGTTTTTATCATTCGATCAATCGATGAATATTGAATGTTCGTTCTTAATGTGCGATATGATTCTGAGACTTGAGATTTAGGGCGTAGTTCTGTAATCAGTTGATGTTTGTTAGTATGATTGGTCTTATTGGTTAACGTTCGCATATACCGTATCCCCTACCATTCTTTGCGATTTAGATGCTACTTTGCCATTTAACTCTTCTGGTTTCACATTTGAAATAGTAGCAAGTGTAGGTAAACCTAGGTAGAATTCAATGTCTTTTTCTGACTTGATGGAATCGTCTAGGTAATCTAGAAGGAACACAGAGCCAATAGAAATCATTAATGAAACAACGAAAGCGATGGCTACATTGATGATCATGTTAGGTGAGACGGGCTTGCTATTATCTTCCGGCTTCGCCTCATTTAAAATGATGACATTATCTACTTTCATAATCGAAGGAATTGTATTTTTGAATACTTCGGACACAGCATTTACCGTTTTAGCCGCGTTCTCTAGCGATTTACTCTTAATGGACAGGGTCATGACTTGTGTATCAATGGTTGAGTTAACACTAATCATGTCTAGTAAGTCCTTACTTGTCAGTCCAAGTTCAGGATATTTTTCCACAACTTTATCTAGAATAGCTGGCGTTTGTATAATCTCTTTATAGGTCTTAATCAACAAAGCATTGGTTCGTAAGGAATCATAGTCGATATTATCTCGGCCTTGCGTATCAGTTGATTTATTTACAATGATCTTAGAGCTCGCTTCGTAAAGCGGTGAAATCAAATAGTAGCTCACAAGACCCGCTGCAACACTTGCTAGCAGTACGATACTCGTGATGAGCCATAACCTTTTTTGCAGAATGATGAGATATTGTTTTAATTCAATTTCCATAGTAACCTCCTGTAGTTAGTTTATGTTAGATAAATTATCAATCCATGTTAGATATATGCTTAAAAAAATTTAAACATTTCTACATGAATGGCCATAACCTCTTGGAGTGCGAATTGGACTCCATCAGAATCGTTTCATCTCGAACGACGCGGGCAGCGTTTAGTAAATAATTCTCCACGGCTTTATTGCTAATATGCTTTTCCAAATACGAGAGCGCTGCTGATAAATTACTTCTCCGATTGGTCATATTATGAGCATCAGAAGCGATGAGATGAGACATATTCATCTTGCAAAGATGAATGGCGAACTTTTGGATTCTCCGTCCAAATAGCCCTGTAATGGATTGCGAGGTAACCTGACATCTGCATCCTTGCGCCATGTAGTCATGGAGACGATTAGGATTCTTAATAAAATCTAGATTTCTTTCCGGATGAGCAAGGATAACCGTTAAACCTAGTACGTGAATTTCATACAACAAATCATCGAAATAATTAGGTATACCGTATAATGGCAACTCCAGCAGCAGATATTTAGAATGATTAAGTGTCCGAATATGGCCAGCTTCCAGATCATCTAGAAGTTCCTTGTACACTCGCACCTCTTGACCAGGAAGAATTTGAACAGGGATTTGCTGTTTCTGTAGTTCAAAATTAAGTTCTTGTACAGCAAGATCCACCACTGCCGCATGATTATCATGTCTACCATCGCCATGGTGAGGTGTAGCTATAATTGTATGTATCCCCTCCATCGTTGCATGCCTAGCCATTTCAATGGCTTCTTCCAGGCTTGCGGCTCCATCATCTAACCCAGGTAGAATATGAGAATGCGTATCAATCAGCATGACACATCCATATATGGCGTAATGGTTGGATTCATCATCGCATGTTCATAGCCACGTACTGACTTCTGAAATTCAAAGAAATATTTATTTTCCCAGGAAATTATAGCCTGCTGCACAATAGCTCCAACGTATTTTTCTTCTTCCAACCACTCTACGGTATAGACATACCCACTCTCCATTATGCTCCGATCACGAATGACACCCTTCAGTGAGAGTTTTTCGTGATGAAAACCGAATTGAAAACACCAAATTACATTTTCATTAGTGGGTAGCCTTAAATAAGAAATGAAATCCATTTGCCGGGAACCAATACCGACTGCCTTAAACGGTGTATACTTGGATTCCAAGAGGTGTTGATCGATCTGTCTAATATTCATCAAACCGTAACAGGGATATTTCAATACAATAGTCGCCTCGCAGCTTTCAGCAAAGCCTGTAGTCATCTCTTCCCCTCCTGAATGTTACGTTGTGTATCATTGCAAGCCTGACTACAATGTTTACTTCCTTCCTAGCATGTGTGGTTGTTGATATTTGGGAACTTCCTGATATGTGACTTCTGGAGAAACGTACAAGAACCGCGGCTGCGTAGAAATTAATTTCCTGAGAGTTAATTAGATTTCTCGCTTGTGTTAGTGGGGAGCATTCGCTTGATTAGAAAGGGGCTTCTGTTTAGATTGGATTTCATTCCACAAAATAAATTGCTTCATATCCAATCCCAAATGTCTTAAAACATCTCTGATGTCAAGTAATACTGGTTTATCTTTTACCATAAAAGAACACCATCCCTGATCATGTTATGTTTCCTGACAAAACAGTAAATCTGTTTTCAATTTATGATACATCTTGTATCTTGTCAAGAACATTTTACAAATAGTTTACTTTCGATAGATCAAAAATAAGTGTATGGCTCTCATGAAAATAACATCATTTGTTTTCAAAGTTATGCCTGTAACTCCCGTGTTATGATAAGAATCACGCAACAATTTCAATATGAAAACTTGTAAGCGTACCCATCGTCTGATAGAAACCTCATCTCGAGAACTATGACTTTTTTTGAAAAATAAAAGCCTCCTTGATAGATACACTATGTATCACTACGGGCATAATCTGTTCCTTTTATCGGTCATCCCCGTATCAATCCTTTAACAAAGTGCTGCTGATTTCCTTCACCTTATCCATATCGGGAATCCAATAATATAAACGCAATTGTTCCATGGGATCCATCTCGTAACCGCTGTGCCCTGGAATTTGTTTGGTCGTAAAATCTTCTGATGTCATCCCTTTAAATAACCAGGCTAAGCTAATGATATCGCTATCTTGGAAATTGGTATCAACAATATCCTTTTTAACTTTGGTTAACAAGCTTGCAATTTCTCCAATATGCTCCGGTCTCAATATTTCTTGAGCAACGTTTTTTAAAATCTGTGATTGCTCATTTTGCCTGCCGAAATCACCATCAGGAAAAGCATATCGTTCCCTTGCTAAGCTTAACGCTAATTTACCATCGATATGTTGCATTCCTTTGGCCAACGTCGTCCGAGAATGAAGTAAGTAAATATCATTAATGACCTCTACATTCACTCCCCCAATGGTATCGATGAAATCCTCAAAGCCTTTAAAGTTTGTTTTTATGTAATAATTGATGGGTACATCTAAGAAATTACTAACGGTTTGAAGTGCTTCCTGGGTTCCCTCTTCGTTGCCGCCCTTCATCTCACCAACCATATGTGCGTGATTGATTTTTGTGTAGCCAATTCCCTCAACTTGCACACGACTGTCTCTGGGGATGGAGATCATGTTCACCTTGCGAAGCTCAGGAATAATATGCAAAACCATGATGACATCGGACCTCGAATTTTCATCTCCTCTGGCATCAATCCCCAGAACTAGAACATTAAATGCTTTTATCGTCTTCGGTACTTGCGGTGAAGCCTGAACCGTTGGTTCACTCTCGGTCTTGTGCTCGACGACCGTTGTTGTTGTATCCGTAGAAGTTCCCGGCTGACTCAAAACAGGTAGTTCTATTTGCTGGAAGTGATGACTCGGCTCATACTTCCAATAAATCCTCCCTCCAATACCTAGAAATCCAACAAAGAGAAAGCCTGCAGTGTATACTACCCAACGACGCATGTAGTCACTCCCTTAACTTATCTTTTTATTAGATACGTATTGTATCATCGCAAGTAGGTAAACACAAGTACGAATAAACCACATTCCTTTAGATCAAAGAAAGTGTGGTTTATGTGTTGTTACAGCTACTATCCATGGCTACCAAGCTGATCCCGCCTTACTTATTTAAATCCAACTTTCTGCAGCAATTCCTTCATAACTATGAATATAGATGCTATGCACGGTTTCACATTTCAAACAATGTGCTAGAGGAATTGTTGTATGATAATATCCCGTTTTAAATATCTTTTTTGCATGACATTTGTCCATTGTAGAATTACATTCGACACAATATACCTTTTCCAAATTAATCAATTATTTTCCCCCCTTAATATATGACGAGTTGTCGCATCGTGTTACATTATGTATATATATTTCATTATATGATACAAATCGTAACTTATCAAGGGGTCGCACGTCTTTCTCATACATTTTGTATCTAGTCAAATGATTCTCTACTTTGATATAATAGTCTTCTGGTATAATTCGTTAATGTTAGTGGATATAATGATAAGGAAAAACGAACAGTGAGGACTGATCAAGCTGAAGTATGGAGATCGTATTGCGCTCTTACGTGAAAAAAGAGGACTAACACAAGAAGAACTATCCATTAAAGTTGGCATTTCTAGGGCGTCTCTTTCTCACTATGAAACAAATCGCCGTGAACCCGATTACGAAACTATTAATAAAATAGCTACTTTCTTTCATGTTTCAATTGATTATTTACTAGGGCGTACCAACCTTCAAGAAACGGTCCTAGATAACGATGTTCGTGACTTCGTTGAAAACCTCGATTTAACTGACGAAAGTATCTTACAAAAATTTGCATTAACCGTAGATGGTAAGCCTCTTTCATCTGAGGAAGCTCGACGATTCATTGCGTTTGTAAGGGCTGAGCGTTCCTTGGAGTAGTTTGTAAGCAAAATTTTACACCATTACGATCATTTTCTAGTAAAATGGCCGGAATTTTACGTTATTTTGCATCACGATGAGTACCTACTTATGGCGCTCAGCCTCCCATTAATTGTTGACACCAATATACTTTAAAGTCACAGATGGTGCAGACTGATTAAACAGATCTCTAAGCACAGAGACATTTCTCGTTTTGAGGTAGTAATGATAGCCATAGGTCTTTCGGAGGGTGTGTGTACCTATATCTGTTAATCCTACCTGCTTTGCAGCTTGATTGAGAATCCGGTATACACGTATTCTTTTGATGGGGTTACCTGTTCGTTGGGAAGGGAATAAGTAGTTATCCTCATCCATGTACTGAACATATTCCTTAATATAAGCTTTTAGCTGCGAAGAAAGCTGAAATGTCTTTACTTTACCCGTTTTCTCCTCGCGTACACTCACGGTATTTCGGTCCATCACATCTTTTACTTTTAAAAAGAGAAGATCGCTAAGGTGGAGCCCGGAATTAATTCCAATTGTGAATAGAAGCCAGTCTCGAACCGACTGTTCCTTCAACACTTCCTGTATCTGCTCAATTTTCTCTTGTTCCCTAATAGGTTGAACAACTTGCATGAGTAGCACCTCACATGACCTTAAATAGTTTCATAGGATATGTTACATTATGTATCTATACACAGCTGATAAAAGGCGTTTGTTTACTATATCACACTCCTTATATATAATATGTTACATATTGTATCATAAATTCGGAAAATGATCTATGCTTTTACCGTTCTCAAATCCTATTATTTGCTGTATAATTCTTAATAAAGAACAATTAGAGCTGGTATTACTCGTGAAGGGAGGCCATGTGCATGTTTAAATTCTTTAAATTACACTTGATCATTCTACTCTCCAGCGCAATCATTTTTCCTGCCTATTCTACTGCATCGGCGAGCACCTCTCATTCAGAAAATGTGCTACAAAGTAAGTCTCAAAGCATTCATCAATTTTTCACTTATTTCTTTAATGATCAGAAGAAAGTAAATGATGAATTCAATGATTTTGTGACCAGCTGGAACCATCAAGACTTTGACGGCATTAATTGGGATGACGATGGGACAATAAGTTCGCTGGATATTTGGAAGAAATGGTTTTGCTATTAAAATAGTTAAACTCCGCGGCTTTATAGCGGAGTTTTTTATGTTTGCGTCAGCTCGGCCTCTAAGACGAATGTGGTAATCTCGGGTCGACAATTAAATCGGATCGGTAACAAGGTCGTGCCAATCCCACGATTCGTATAGACATGAAAATCGCTTCCTACAAACTTGTATAAACCTATCGAATACTTTTTCCCCAAATCCGGGGTAAATACACTTCCATATAGTGGAATTCGAATCTGGCCACCATGGCTGTGACCTGAAAGCTGCAAATCGACTGGATATTTCCAAGCTGTATCCGCGAAATCGGGCTCATGCGCAAGTAAAAGCACGAATTCCTTCTCTCCCACTCCTTTTAGCGCACGCAGCAAATTGGGTTTACCATAAAACATTTCATCGACACCGACAATTTGAATAGTACCATCACCCTGTTGGATCGAACGCCTTTCATTGACTAATACAGTGAAGCCAGATTGCTCCAGCACACTCCGAATTCGCTCCTCCCCCAAACGCATATCATGATTGCCAAGCACTGCAAACTTCCCCATAGGTGCTTGCAATCGCGATAAGATGGGAATGACAGCCTTCGTGACTTCACCCTGATTTGAATCAAATAAATCCCCTGTAAAACACAGGATATCGGGAGCTTGCTGCTGTATCAGCTCAACTAGTTTAGATAGATGATTCAAGCTATAATACTTGCCGATGTGTGTGTCACTGAACTGCACAATCCTTGTGCCTGCAAACGATGACGGATACCGTCGATACGTTAGCTTTACTGTAGTCGTCTGTGTCCAATTCCGCTCACCGAAAATACCATAGGCACCACTCAATCCTAGTATTACACCTAACGACCCAACGGCAATAAGACCCTGCTTGAGGAATGACCTGCGACTTAAGGATTCCTTCTCCACGCTTATGTCCCCTCCCATCTTCCAGTTATAGGCCTAATGACTCACACTTTCGCGATATTTGTCGGGGGATATCCGCGCAAGCGTTGATACACTTTGTATAATTTTAATATAATCGGGATTGATTTCGAATAAAAAACATGCGATAATACAAGTAACGATACAAAGTGTATCTCACACGGAAAGTTTTGGAGGGGTCGTTTGTGAATATGATAAGCCAGATGGAAATCGAAGAATTTGATGCTGAGTGGATCACCCTAATCATGAGCGCACGCAAGATGGGCCTGAGCATGGAGGATATCCGTACATTCCTAAGAAGCCCCTTCCAGCCTAAGAAACAATTACATAACGCAAATGAAAATGACCCTTGCTTGTCCTCATAGAATCACTAGGTTTTCCTACTTATTCATCGTTTGGCCGCTTCATTCTCCATTTGTTGAAATCCAAAAACTCTCGAAATTGCTGCTTATCAACCCCAGAAGTCATAGCTTCTCTAATGATATCGTACCATTCTTCATCTAGCTCACGATCACTCACTACCGGCTCTTCCTGATCATCTATAAGTCGATCTACAGGCACCTTTAAAACAGATGCAATTTTCTCTAGAAATTGAATCGAAGGGTTTTTCTGAATGTCTCTCTCCAGGCTGCTAATATACGATTTAGCTACACCTGCACGTTCAGCTAGTTCTGTCAGGGACAAGCCCTTCTCTTTCCTTAATTGTTGGACACGTTTTCCAATCATATTAGATCTTCCCTTGTATAAAAGTAGTAGTTGCTCCCTTTATTATAGCAGAATTCCCTCTAAAGAACAAATGTTGTTCCTAATAAAGAACAAAACTAGCCCCTTACGGGGCTAGTTTTTACTCGCTTACTTTTTCTGGATACGAGCGAAGAACATGCATCTTCTAGTTCACTTTTTCATTATGCCATTTCATAAACTCTATCAAAATTTTAAATTCTTGGATTCGCTCTTTTTTTATGCCCGATCTCTTCAAATCCGAAATAAAATCCATCCATTCTTGATCCAGCCCATGGTTGGGTTCCGCTTCTACAGTAATTAGTAATAGCACTTTCAAATCAACCTTCAGAACCAAAGCGATTTTCTCCATAACATGGATAGAAGGATTCTGTTTCAGATTTCGCTCAATGTTGCTTAAATACGACTTGGAAATACCTGTCCGCTCGGAAAGCTCAGACAACGTGAAGCCCCTTTGTTTGCGAATACTTGAAATGTTATGACCAATCATGGTTATCCTCACTCCACAGTAACACTTTTCGCCAGATTTCTTGGTTTATCAATGTCGCATCCTCGATACTTAGCTGCGTAGTAGGCGATTAGTTGTAAGGGAATGACCGAAACTAGCGGCGTAAGCAACTCGTGTACGGCTGGCAGAACAACCTGATCCGTGCCTTCCGCCATCCCTTCCATGCTGATCATACAAACTTGAGCTCCTCGTGCCAAAATCTCTTGTACATTGCTTCGAATATTCGCACGAATATGGGGCTGGGTCAGGAGTGCAATCGCAGGCGTCCCTTCCTCGACTAACGCAATTGTTCCATGCTTCAGCTCGCCGACTGCAAATCCTTCAGCTTGAATGTAGGAGATCTCTTTCAGCTTCAAGGCACCTTCCAAAGCTACGTAATAATCCACACCGCGACCTATAAAAAAGCAATTCCGCGAGGCATTCAGATATTGCCAAACAACCTCCTCCATCATTTCTTTTTTATTGATCATAATCTCCATCGTATTAGCCGCGATACTTAGCTCATGGAACGGATTAACTTGCTGCACTTTCCCTTGTGCTTGTGCATGATCGAAAGCCAGAATGGCTAATACGGCAATTTGAGCCGTGTAGGCTTTGGTTGATGCGACCGCAATTTCTGGGCCAGCATGTGTGAGTAACGTAAAATCTGCTTCGCGCGACAGAGTTGAACCGGGAACGTTCGTAATTGTCAAGGTTGGATAACCCATTTCTTTAATCGCGACTAATACACCTCGGCTATCTGCCGTCTCTCCACTTTGCGAGATGAAAACAAAGAGCGGGTGCTTAGATAGAATGGGTCTATTATACAGAAATTCACTAGCGATATGCGTCTCAACAGGGATATCTGCAATCTTCTCAATTAACTGTTTGCCCACTAACCCCGCGTGATAGCTGGTTCCGCAAGCTATGATATAAATGCGATCCGTTTCCTTTAATCTTTCGCGCAGCTGCGCATCCATCTGGCTGTTTCCGTTACGATCCTGATATTTAGATATGACCTTGCGAATAACGGCAGGCTGTTCATCGATTTCTTTGAGCATATAATGGGGATATAGGCCCTTCTCTATATCGCTAGCATCGAGCTTTACTTGAAATGGTCTTCTTTGGATCACTGCGCCATTCAAGTTTTTCACTACTTTGGAAGCCTGACGAAGAATAACCATCTCTTCATCCATCAATTCAACGAATTGATTCGTAAGCTGCAGCATAGCCATCGCATCGCTCGCGATAACATGAAAATCAGTGCCCAAACCAATGAGCAATGGACTTTTATTTTTACCAACATAAATCGTTTCCATGTCCTGATTATCCAGCAAAGCAATCGCATAAGAGCCTTTGATTTCCAGAAGCAATTGCCTGAATGCTTCCTCTACGTCCAGCCCGCTTTCCACCAATTTCTCCATCATCTGAACGATCACTTCTGTGTCCGTATCGCTTGCAAAGGGAACGTGCGAAAGGAATTGCCCCTTCATTTCTTGGTAGTTCTCAATGACGCCATTATGTACAACCGTAAATCGACCGTTGTTACTTTGATGCGGATGAGCATTTCTGCGACTTGGTTTCCCATGTGTTGCCCATCTCGTATGGCCAATTCCAATGCTCGCTCCCTGCTCCAGATCAATTACTTCACGAAGGGCTGCAATCCTGCCTTCTTCTTTATAGACATGTAACCCCCTGTCGTTCAAAATGGCAATTCCTGAAGAGTCATATCCTCTATACTCTAGCTTTTCTAATCCTTTGACCAAGATATCTTTCACATCTTGATTACCAACATATCCCACAATACCACACATGGTAGAGGCCTCCTCTTTGATATTCTTAATAAAGAACGACAGGGTAGTATCTGGTATTAACTGAATACATTCGCCAATTTGTTCATACGTTTGTACTAAGGGGAGGGATCATGTCATGTATTCACTTTCGACGAGTGTATGGAAAAAGACGAGATGTACTTACCATAAAATCATGCATGCCTACAATTATATTCTCTATCAAGACTGCCTGGATAGCGAAATGAAAGAAGCCCTGTTCAAGAAAATGAACTATCATAGAATGAAAAGAGATAAATTGGTTTGACCTCGTACCGATCTAAGCACTCATACTCTTGGCCTTACTGATCGACTTTTGAATACATGTAATTACCCTTGCTTGTTCTTCCTCCGTCAAGCTGGACCCCGAGGGTAGGCATATTCCTGTTGTAAATAATTGCTCTGAAATATGCTCATTGTCACTATGCGGATAATAGGCCGTACCTTTAAATAGAGGCTGCATGTGCAGCGGCTTCCATACCGGACGAGCTTCTATATTCTCTTCGGCCAGGAAATCTAACAAAGAGGCCACAGAAACCCCGGCTTCATCGGGATCTAACGTAAGAGCCGTTAGCCATCGATTCGATCGCGTATGCGCCAATTCCGGCATAAAGCCAATGCCCGGCAGATCTGCCAATGCTTGATAATAACGCTCAAATACCGCGCGTCTTGCCAGGACTCTTTCTTCCAATACGGCTAACTGAGCTCTTCCAATCCCTGCCAGCACGTTGCTCATCCGATAATTATAGCCGATTTGGCTATGCTGATAATGTGCCGCATTGTCACGTGCTTGGGTAGCTAAGAAGCGAGCCTTCTGTAAGCCTTCGATATCATTGGAAACCAGCATCCCACCGCCTGATGTCGAAATGATTTTGTTCCCATTAAAGGAATAGATGCCATATTTGCCAAAGGAACCGCTTGCCCGCCCTTTATAAGTCGAGCCTAAGGATTCTGCTGCGTCCTCGATAATGGGTACCTGATAGGCGTTGCAAAGCGCTATGATTTCATCCATCTTGGCGCTCTGACCATATAAATTGACGACAATAACCGCTTTAGGCAATGTGCCATTCCTCTCGGCCTCGCGCAAGGCTCGTTCTAAAGCTTGTGGGGACATGTTCCACGTTTCTGGCTCTGAATCAATGAATACGGGTGTAGCTCCTAGATATACAATGGGATTGGCGCTTGCCACAAAGGTTAGGCTTGAACAAAACACCGTATCGCCTGCAGTTACATGCAGTAATTGCAACGCTAAGTGTATAGCTGCAGTACCCGAACTGACCGCGGCTGCATCCATACGCCCGACATAGGCTGCAAGCTCTCTCTCAAAGGCATCAACATGCGGACCCAGCGGAGCGATCCAATTTGTATCAAAAGCGTCCTGGATATACGCAAGTTCATTGCCGCTCATGTGCGGTGGAGATAAATAAATCCTTTTTTTATTCGTAAACATAGATTCAGGTCACACCTTTCATACGATGATAGGAACCATACAAGTGCTTATTCAATGGTTTAGAAATCACTTCTTCTTGCTAATTACGGTTGCAGGATTGCCTACTGCTGTCTGGTAAGAAGGAATATGATGAATAACCGTGGCACCGGCTCCAACCATCGTCCATTCACCAATACTTTTCCCAGGGATGATCGTTGCTCCCGCTCCAATCATGGCGCCTTCCTGAATGACAACTGCACCCGTCAGTGTTGCTCTTGGCGCGATGTGAACATAGTCTGCAATGTGACAATCATGCTCAACGATCGCTCCTGTATTAATAATGGCATGATAACCAATATTGGCGTCCGCATTAATGACTGTGTTGGCCATGATGACCGTTCCCTGAGCTATTGAAGCGCTTGAACTGATCACTGCCGACTCATGAATAAGTGTTAGGTAATGCTCATTGGGTATGCCCAATCTTGCCGTAATCGACTTTCTAATGCTGTTATTACCAATGGCAACAACCCATTTCAGCGCGTCGCCGCTTTCAATGAACTGTTGAGCGGATGAAATCGGCCCTACGTAAACATCCTTGTTCATGGTGAATTCTTCATACTTATCATCTAAAATAGCGACAATCTTGTAGTCTCTCTTCGTACTAATCATTTCTCTGATAACTTTGCTGTGACCACCCTCGCCAATCACGACAATATTCACAAAGGATCACATCTTTTCATGAAAGATTGGATCCCGAGAATTTCTCCATGGTCACATGATTCACATGACTGACGCCTTCCGACTTCAACACTTTTCCAACCGTCATAGCCAAAATTTTCAGATCCAGCATAAAGCTTTGATTCTCCACATACCAAATATCGAGTTTAAATTTCTCTTCCCACGAGATCGCATTACGACCATGCACCTGCGCCCATCCGGTAATACCAGGCCTAACTAGATGGCGTTTCGCCTGCTCTTTGGAATATAAGGGCAAATAGTCCATTAATAGCGGTCTCGGCCCCACTAAGCTCAAATCCCCTTTAATGACATTGACTAATTGTAGAAATTCATCCAGACTGTATTTCCTTAGAAATTGTCCAAAAGGAGTCAATCGGATGGAATCGGGTAATAAATTCCCCTCGCTATCTCTCTCATCCGTCATGGAACGGAGCTTCAATAGAAGAATCGGCTTTTCGTGTAAACCAGGTCTCTGCTGCTTAAAGATTATAGGCGAGCCTAGCTTCAGCTTAATTAGGATAGCTACGATCCCCATAATCGGAAGAAACATCAGTAACAGTGGAATGGCAACAAGTAAATCAAACAATCGCTTCATGGATCATCTTCTCCTACTGATCTTGACTAAAAAGCTTTGATTTCATACGATCCAGCTTCCACTTCAAATAATTCACATTTTTGAAGGTATGGCCATCCACAGCAACTAGCCATTGATTATTTGGCAATTGGAGCTGGTCAATGTGATGCATGCCATCCTTGCGCCAGTCGTTCTCTTTCTTGGACCCACTCAGAATGAGAGAAACTTCCTCTTCCTCATATGTCTCCTCTGTCAGTATGTTGACCTTAAACACCCTCACTGAATCGCCATAATGCGGATAATCCGCTTGCGTATACCTATGAACGTACCCATCGGAAACAATGAGTCTGCCGCCAGGTCTGCTGATCTTGTCGTTGTTTGAGATAATTGGACTTTGGGGATGCTCCACCCAAGGACCTTCCAATTGGTCCGAATAGAAGATGTGGAAACTATCCTCTTCCGTTCCGGCAAACATCCACCATTTTTCATGAATGTACACAAGGGAAGGATCTAAATATTGGCCCTCCATCAGCTCACAGGTCACTTCCCATTCAAAGGGGAAATGGGTCGCTTTATATAAAATAACCCGATTCGATTCAGCCGTCTCAGGCAGCATGAAAAATTCATTATTATGGATAAATACTTGCGGATAGGATAAATGAAACTTTTCACGCAGTACGACTTGTTTATACTTCCATTTAACCCCATCTGAGCTTGATGCAACGCCGATTTCTCCTTGACCAGAAGCTTTATTCAAAATTTCGAAGAACAGAAAAAATTCAGACCCCTGTTGGATAATAAACGGGTCCGCTACAAATTCCGCTGGAACATCCGTAACATCTGAAGCTTGTAGACTCGGCTTTTCCAATTTGTGATTGTTTGGTGCAGAAGAAATAAAGCCATCTGATCTAAATACTGATATGGACCAAGTAGATACAATCATGCCTTGACGCAACAGAGAAAACCAACTCTGAAATCTTCTTAAACTCATAGCACTAACGATTGACAAAACTGTTCCTCCTTAAGATCATCCCAATGAAGCGGATATGACAGAATTAATTTATTATTGTCTACATAAAGAAGTATTCATAGATTTGCCACCACTTCATTCTCCTCTTGATAGCCTTGTGGGTTGTAGGTTTGCCAACGCCAGGAATCCAGACACATTTCATCAATGCCCTTCTGAGCGACCCATCCCAATTCTCGTTCGGCCTTGGTCGGATCTGAGTAACATATGCCGATATCTCCTGGTCTTCGGGCAGTTATCTTATATGGAACAGGTCTGCCCGTTACGCGTTCGAAGGCAGATACCATTTCCAGCACACTATAACCCTGTCCGGTTCCAAGGTTGTATGCCTCCACACCGGAGGTCGACATAACCTTCTCTAGCGCCTTCAAATGCCCGCATGCAAGATCAACTACATGAATATAATCTCTTACTCCTGTGCCATCCAACGTGGCATAATCATTGCCGTATATCTGAAGTTCCTTCAACCCGCCGACCGCTACTTGCGTGATATAAGGCATCAGATTATTCGGAATACCGTTCGGATCCTCGCCTAATCTACCACTGTGATGAGCACCAATCGGGTTAAAATAGCGCAGCAGCGCGATACTCCAATCTGCATCCGAGACATGCAGATCTCGCATCATTTCTTCAATCATCAGCTTCGTGCGCCCATACGCATTCGTTGCTCCCAGTGGTACATTTTCCGAAATCGGTACACGCTCTGAAGTTCCATACACAGTCGCTGATGAGCTAAATACAATTCTTTTCACCGTATATTCCTGCATGAGCTCACATAAAACAATCGAACCAGAGATATTATTATGATAGTAGCGAAGGGGCAAAGAGACGGACTCCCCTACTGCCTTAAGCCCTGCAAGATGAATCACGGCTTCAATATGGTGCTGTCGGAAGACACTTTCTAGATCCTGCCGGTTCAATAGATTAATCGGATAGAACTCGAAGTCTTTGCCAGTAAGCTCTTTCACCCTTCTTAATGATTCCGAGCAACTATTGCTAAGGTTATCGACAACAACGATGTCATACCCCGCATTCAATAATTCCACACACGTGTGACTTCCGATATAGCCCGCTCCACCCGTTACGAGAATTGCCATCCGTATAACCCCCTATTCCTTAATCAGAATTTTAGAAAATCACTTTTGTAGATAATGTCCAACGTCACGACATTCTCATAGTAAAAATAGATGAAATAAAAACCGATGATCGCGTAATAGACTAGCTTCTGTTGCTTCTTGGCAAATAAGCTAATCACCCATGACATGAGGATCACATTATATAAGCCAAAATAGATGGTAAATCTAGCGAAAATCCAGTTTTGCGTTGCGATAGCCATGACAACAAAATTCAATAAGGACATGTTGACAACATAATCACCATAGGGAAATATTTCTCTTAGCTTGTTTCTACCTAGGTAGGCTAATACTAAAGGTACTGCGCCGACAGCCACCCGAATGACGTTAGCTCCACCCTCTTGGAAATTCTGATACTCACTGTAATGCGTATCCGCAATCGCTGAGAAAATAGCGTTCGATATCACACCGTAACCGATAATCAGAATCACAGAAGCGGTCAAAAGAACAATCGTGGAGGATGTCCACGCCTTCCTTCTTACAATGAAGTAGATCGGAATTAGGATTAAGGCACTGCCATGAAATAAGGAGGCGAAACCCACCACGAGGAAATATTTCTTCCAGCTTCCTTCAAATAAGAATTTAGTAGCAGCGAATACGATAGCTGACGCTAAAAACTGCCGTACACCGTTCATCGAAACAATAAAGAGTCCGGATGTGATGTACATGTAAATGCTTAATTCAAATAGCTTGGAATACTTGTACAGCACATAAATAATGAGTACATTCGTCACTAAGGCGGTAATAAAAATTAATAACTGAGGATTATCGGTGATGGATTTCAAAATCATTTGTAAAATGCCGAAGCCAATGTCCTTCTCTGCTTTCACTTCTGACCAAGTAAAATCACTCAGCCGATAGGAATACATATAAAAGAAGGTATCGCCAATATTGTTACGAAGCCCAGCGATGATAACAAAGGTTGCCATAACGAAGGCGGTTAGCCATTGATTCGGCTTCATCCATAGCTGGCCAGACCCATTATACACAGGCTTGGCTATATGTCTGGAAAAGTAAGATGCGATATAGACTACGACCAGATTAAGCCACAATATAGCCATATTAAGGTTCCTTTCGGAGAGCTATGAGATTCTTGTTTTTCTACTTACATACCAATACAGGATGATACCAAGGGGGATCGCGAGAAAGGTTAGCAGCTTACTCGGTGTTTCTGACATAAACCTTCGATTACCTGAAATAATTGAGCTGGAGACGTAGTGGATGGACTGTTTAAATTTGAATGTTACGCTAGCAAAGGGGAGCTTCATGAGTTCCTTACGGTAAAAAGCAAATCCGTTCGGATTTCTGCGGTACTGCTTCAACATGTTCATCGAGGAGCCATCCGGCAAATATTCGACGCAGCACAGAACTTCATTCATAAGCAGCAATTCATACTGCTCATCTAGCTTGAAATACTTATAGGCCAAGCCTACATATTTTTCATTATCGAAAATAGGATAGGGATGGTCTCGCGTTAATTCGCTGCGATAGACTAGCTTCTTATCCCCCGTCACGCCATGCTTACTGTATAACTCAAACAGCGTTGAACGCTTACGTTCCTCCGGAAATCGAGTACCAATGATGCGACCATCTGTAAAGGCATCCAGTCCGATGATGCCACTCACCTGATCATTGCCATGCTGATCCCAGAACGTAAGAATATGCTCCACGGCCTCAGGCGGCATATAATCATCAGAATCAATACAGACATTTAATTCTGTGTCGATTAGCCTATACGCCGCATTGTGCGCACCATGCATACCTTGATTATTTTGACGGTGATATCGGATTTGAATATCATTCTCTGTCATCCACCCAGCAACTAAATGCTGCGTATCATCCGTTGAGCCATCATCAATGATGAGCCAAATGAAATCTTTGGAGGTCTGTTGTTTCAGACTCTCGTAACACACGGGAAGACAATAGGCCCGATTATACGTCGGCGTAAACACAGTAAGTTTCTTCATATGATCACCTCGAAATGCCTTGATAAAAGCCCTCAGTCCAAGCGGCTGTATTGCGAATATCGTAGCCCTGGCTCGATAAAGATAAGGCAGGTATGTGCCGGGAAGCCTTTCTAGCCATGACCTGTTTCATTTGGTTAATCCATATCTCTTTGTTATCCAGTGGTAATCGATCCACCAGATGAATCCCCATATCGACTTCCTCCGTAATCGCATCGGAGATGAGGCAAGGCAGTCCTGCACCCTGCGCCTCGATAAGCGTGACCGGCAATCCTTCATGTAACGAAGGAAACACGAACATGTCAAAGCCTTGCAGCAGCCGTGAAATATCGCTTCGCACACCGAGGAATTTGACCTTATGCTGCAACTGCAGAGCCTCCACTTTCTGTTCAAGCTCTGCACGCAGTGGCCCATCCCCCGCCAATATAAGAATCGTTTCTGGCCTTTGCTCGTGCAATTGGGCAAAAAGTTCTAGGAGATAAGCATGATTCTTCTGGTGCGCGAATCTCCCTACATGCCCAATCACATATGACTCCGGGGCTATTTGCAGCTCGTGCCGGATGAGGTTTCTCACCTGGGGTGAAAAGGCAAATTGGTCACTCTCAATCCCATTTTTCACCAGCATGACTTTGCTTTCTTTACGAGTAAATAACCAATGGCCGGCCTTATTCGAGCATGCTAGAAAATGAGTGGCACAGGAAGCGATAAAGATACCGGCAAACCATTTGTACATTTTGGCCGCAATGCCGCCTTCGCTGCTCGTATTATGACTATGAGCAATACGATTGGGGATTCCAGCTTTTTTGGCTGAGCGCAATACAAAACCGCTCATTTTATCCATATGGGCATGAACGATCTTATAGCTGGCTTCTTTGGCAAAAAATTGATCTAATGCTTGGATGTATTTCGTATGACCAATATCAGATACATAGGGGATTCTATGAATCATCCCCCCCATCTCGCTGATCTCAGCATCATAAGCACCCGCTTTACAAGTTAGAAAATCGAATTGAATCTTCGAACGATCCAAATTACGATATAAATTCATGAGAAGTGTTTCGGCTCCGCCTCTATTCATATTTACGACTACGTGTAGAATTCTTATTGGATCGCCCACATGCCCTCCACCTTTTCGTCCATAAATAGGGAATAGATCGTGCTCTTCTCCTCTAACACCTGGTGAATGGCATAATTTCTCTCCACCATCCTTCTACCGTTCAAGCCTAATTTCATTCGCAATTCCTTATTGTGCGCCAGTAGCAAGAGTTTCCGTGCGATAGCTGCGTAATCATTAGGAGCTGTAATCCAGCCGTTCGCATCATTCTGTACGAGTTCTCTGTGTCCTCTATTTTCACTGGCAATCACAGGTAGACCACAGGACATAGCCTCCATGATATTCACGGGCAATCCTTCTCGTAGACTGGATGCGACAGCAATATCACACATCGGTAGCAGGTGATCGATATCCTTCCGATAACCAAGAAAATCAACGCGGTCGGCTATATCAAGCTCCTTGGCAAGCGCTTTGCACGGCCCCTGCAACGGCCCTTCACCAGCAAGCAGAAGCTTGAGATGTGGAGCCTCTGCCTTAATCGAAGCTAATGCTCGAATCAGCACCTGCTGATTTTTATTCGCATTAAATTCGGCTGCATAAAATAGGAGAATATCCGCTGGCTGATAGCCACTAGCTGTTTTCAGGTCTAACTTATGCAGCTCGTTCACAGGCTGGAATCGCTCCGTATTTACACCTACACCATGCACATGTTCGATGCGATTTGCCCTGAACCGACGACTGATTGCAAGTTGATAATCTTCCTCGTTAATGGTGATCAAGCAATCCGTATAATTCGAAAGGAATTTCTCTAAAGGATAGTAAGCTAACCAATGAAACAGTGGTGCCCCCTGGCAGAAATGAAAGCCATGCGCGGTATAGATAACCTTGGTTCCCTTCTTCCGCGCAGCTCTCGCTGCTAAACGAGCCAGTACGCCTCCCATCGGGGTATGGCAGTGAATCATCTCGTAGTTATTCGCGTCGATGATAGCCTTCAACTTTGCGTAAGCCTCTAGGTTGGCTCGTTTAAGCGGTGATCGTTGAATCGGCACATGAAACTTCGCATCAACATAAGGAAGGTCCATATTCCCGCTAGCGGCGATATGGACCTCCCAACCCTGATCCTTAAACCACTTCAGATAGGGTAAATGAAAAGCATTAAAGTGATAATCGACGGTTGCACAAAAAAGTATTTTTCCGGACATCTTGGCATCACCTATTTAATTAATTCTTTCTCCATCAATTCGGACAAGTATTTCAAAAGTCCATATCTTAAATCATTACGCAACAAAGCATATTCGATCGTGGTTTGAATAAAGCCCATTTTCTCGCCAACATCATACCGAGTGCCTTCGAATTCATAAGCGTACACCGATTCATATCGATTTAACTGTGCGATGGCATCTGTCAGCTGAATTTCCCCGCCAGCACCTGGCTGTTGATTGTTCAATATCTCAAAAATCCGTGGCGTTAAAATGTAGCGCCCCATAATAGCTAAATTGGAGGGTGCTAGTTCTTTGATCGGCTTTTCTACCAAATGATTGATGCTGTGTAAGCGAGGCTCGATCTCAATGGCATCCACGATTCCGTATCTAGAAACCTCTTCGTCAGAAACGTGCTTCACACCAATAATGGACGCATCCTGATACTCATATTGTTCCATCATCTGTTTCAAACAAGGCTTATCCGCTCGCACAATGTCATCGCCAAGCAGTACCGCAAAGGGCTCGTTGCCAATAAATTTGCGTGCACACCAGATGGCATGTCCTAAGCCTTTGGGCTCCTTCTGGCGAATATAATGGATATCTACATTGGAGGATTTCTTAACTTCTGAAAGTAATTCGAATTTTTGCTTTTCTAGTAAATTTTGCTCAAGCTCGAACGAATTATCAAAATGGTCTTCGATCGCTCTTTTACCTTTACCGGTCACAATGATAATATCTTCAATGCCCGATTCAATCGCTTCCTCGACGATATATTGAATGGTCGGCTTATCTACAATGGGTAACATTTCCTTCGGCATTGCTTTGGTTGCAGGTAGAAATCTTGTCCCCAGACCAGCAGCTGGAATGATTGCTTTTCTTACTTTCATAGTTGATTGCTCCTTTTTAGCCTACTGATGATAGCTTCTTGGATAAGAGAATGACATTACTGTTACCAATATTAAGAAGATGCTCTCTTAGGCTTTCCTTATCGAGACTAGCATACTTTGAAATCATATCTTTGATCTCATCCATATACAGCTCCGCCGTTTTGCCTATATATATCTTCGGATATACTTGCTGTTCCTCGATTTCGTCCGCTTTCAGCAGCTCCTCATAGAGCTTCTCACCAGGCCTCATTCCTGTAAATTCAATCCCAATATCTTCAACAGAGTTGCCGGACAGCTTGATGAGGTTCTTGGCCAAATCAACAATTTTCACGGGTTCCCCCATGTCTAGCACAAAGATTTCTCCGCCTTTCGCAAGGGCACCGGCTTGCATAACTAACCGAGAGGCTTCAGGTATCGTCATAAAATAGCGAATCATATCGGGATGAGTGACGGAAACGGGTCCGCCTTTTTCAATTTGATGCTTAAACCTTGGAATGACGCTGCCTCTACTTCCCAGAACATTACCGAAGCGAACCGCAACGAATTTCGTAAGGCTGCTCTTATCCATATCCTGAATAATCATTTCCGCCATTCGTTTGGTGGCGCCCATGACACTGGTTGGATTCACCGCTTTATCCGTTGAAATCATAACGAATGTATTCACTTCATACTTGCTCGCTGCCATAGCAACATTCATCGTGCCAATGACGTTGTTTTTGACCGCTTCCTCTGGATTTCGTTCCATCAGAGGCACGTGTTTATGAGCTGCTGCATGATAGACGACATCGGGGCGATGCCGATTCATAATGGCCATCATTTTCCTGGAGTCCTGAATATCTGCAATTTCAGTTATGAATTCTGTCTGAGCGTACTCCGCTATATCCTTCAGTTCCATTTCGATGGAATAGATACTATTTTCCCCATGACCTAGTAGGATCAGCTTCTGAGGTTGAAACTTCGCAACTTGACGACAAATCTCAGAGCCAATAGATCCCCCAGCACCAGTGACTAGCACAACTTTATCGGTGACAAACTCAGAGATACTTTCAATATCGAGTTCAATTGGTTCTCTGCCTAAAAGATCCTCAACATGCACATCCATGAATTGATTCACCGAAAGCTTGCCTGTAACAAGATCCTCTAGCATGGGAAGTGTTTGCGTTTTGGCTGATGTTCTAGCACATTCCTGAACGATGATGTTCAAGTCTCTTTTACCCAGGGATGGAATAGCGATAATGATATTGTCAATTTGCAATTCTTTTACGGTTTGCTCAATGCGATTAACGCCACCCACAACAGGTATTCCGAGTATATCCAGATTATGAATGCGTACATTATCATCAATAAAGGCAAGGGGTTCTAACTCTGCATCGTTATTTTTTATTAGCTGTCTGGCAACCATTAATCCGGCAGAACCCGCGCCGATGATCAAAGTCCGTTTTTTCCCGGTTTTCTTGATATACGAATTGCGGAAAAGCCGCCAACAGAAACGGGATCCGCCAATTAGCAAAATGTGAATCATCCAGGTTACCGCGAGCAATCGGAAATAGATATCCTGAGCAATGACTTGCTGGATACACGCTACAGTAATAACCGAGAAGCTAACAGCTTTAACAATGAACAATAATTCGGCGATACTTGCATATTCCCAAGCTTTCTTATAAAGCTTATACGTAAATGAAAATACATGATGACTAACAAGTAGCGTTATTGAACTCACAATCAAAGGTAATGTGATGACATGAATATCTGCACTCAGCAGAAAGCGACTAACAAAAATAGACGTTAATACAATAAAAGAGTCTATGAAGATTAATAGAGATAATCGTTGGCGATATGACAAATAAATCCACCCTCTCACTAAAGTTCTTAAGTATAAGGCCTTTGGAGAAAGACCGTATAATTAAATCCTTTAATACGTTGTAGGGCATCTAACCCTGCCTCGCACCACACTTTTGACGACTCGCGTCTAAGGTCTTGTCAACCCACAGCATGATCGAGTACTTCCTTTGATAACGGTAAGGAGGCATCACCGGGAAGTTTCTAGAAGTTCTTTATAAAGAACAACACTAGTCAACTCTACTTCAATCCTATTATAGAGAACATTTTTCACTTAATTATTCTTTATAAAGAACGTTAATGTGAAAAAAAATAGCCTTATTACTGCTCTTTCGACTTATTTTCATTGTAGTTCTTTATAAAGAACATGTCAATAACAAAATAATTGCCAGCTCGCTGGACTTTAACCCCGATCTATTTTATCTAGCAACACATAAACTAATATTCACAACAAAAAAATAGAATGAGGTGAACATGAATGATACGAGCTAATCTTGGTGATTTGGATGATGTTAATTTAACCACGAAGCTACCTGCCAACAATGATGTTTTGACTTATGATAATCCGACCATGCGTTGGGTTCCGAAACAACTGGTTATTCCAAGCCCTGCCACTTCCTCTCCTTCCGCTTCCTATGTGATTGAACTAACCAAATGGTCGATCAAGAATGATGGGACGAATTCGGCTGCCACGACAAAAGGTATCAATGATGCTTTACTTTGGGCCAAATCGCAAGGGTTTACGCATTGCGTACTGCCACAAGGGACTTATGCTTTGAAGATGGATAGTACAACCTATGCCTGTATTATCATGCAAAGCAATATGCATTTCGAAATGGTTGATGGATGTACCTTACAATTGGAAACGAATTCATCCCCTTGGTATAGCATCTTCTATATGAAGGGTGTAAGCGACGCAACCATTTCAGGGGGCACTGTCATTGGCGATAAGAAAACTCATATATACCAATTAGGTATTAAATTTGTAAGAGGCGGCGTGAATACGGATGGATCGCTGAATACAAATCCCAATTTTATTCGAAGTCAAGTTATAGATCGCTATAGTAATGCTGGATTGCTTCAATTATTCCGATTGTGGTCCATTAACGGGATAACCAATCCTGGCTACAGTTTCTACCAATATAAAGATACGATTTCAAGCAGTACGTTGGCTGGATACCGAAACAATGGGCTATTCGCTCCCGCAGCGCCAACAGGACGCGGTTGGGTGGCAGATATCATTAATGCAAACAAAATGATTTTCTCTATAGACATTACCTCCTCACCGTTAACAGATGCCCAAATTGCTCAAATCAACGCCAAAGTGGATGCACAGAATTACACCCACGAATGGGGACATGGGATTGAACTCTTTGGTGCAAATAACGTCCAAATTGTAAATGTGGATATTAGTAATTGCACAGGGGATGCTGTTACTGCTACCTGGTTGGAATATAAAGATAATCCCAGCGATTATACCCAAGCACAAATGGGGTCCTATATTTCGGTCTATAACTGTAACTTGCATCACTGTAGACGACAAGGCATCTCGATTATAGGATCGACCGACGTCACCATAAGCAACAATAAAATTCACCATATTGGTAAAGCCGATGATGGCATTACGGAAGATGGTACTTCCCCCATGTTTGGCATCGACATTGAATCCATGTGGTCAGAAACGAATATTCCTACATTCCGCCCCGAATTAAATCAACCTGGCTTAGAGCTTAATACACGCATCTATATTAAAGATAACTACATCGCTAACAATGCCCGCGGGCATTTCGTAAATGCGGACGGATATAATATCATCGTAGCGGATAACACCTTTGATGGTTATAATGTTGGCGGCATTAGCTCTTACCCAACCAATATGTATGTGAAATATCTGAATAACACGCTTATGGGATGCGAACTCGTCGTTAAAGGTGACAACTTCCTGGACGGTGCAGTGTGTAATAATGCGAGTATTAAAATCGCTGACCTTGCCGGAGCTTTCATTACCAATTGCCAGATCAAGAACGGGGAGTTCTCTGGCGCCAGTTTAACCGGATATTTCGGCATGCCTACCGTCAATGTTGCTGCTTCAACGTTCTCCTATGGTGCGCCGCACGGCATGGGTAATGGCGCTAAGATTGTGTTCGAGCAGTGGCTTGGTAAAGTCCCAACAGGTATCAGTGTGGATAAACTTTATTACACGGTCAGTGTAACGGCCAATAGCTTCAAAGTTTCAGAGTCGGCGAACGGCACAGCAGTGACCTTAACAGATGCTGGAACAAGCGGTTATAACATTAGCAGATACAATTATGGTCGCTGCTACATCTCAGATATTACCGTTGAAAGAGATTGGAGAAATGATAACGCCTTAACTAAAAATTTCGCTTTGCTGCTAAGTGGCGGCGTGATTAGGAATATTACCGTTAAGAACTATGAACTGGAAATTGTATCGCCAGCGAACTATGTAGGAAGACCAATCCTCGTAGATGGTGTTACTGTCATTGAAGGTGGGGCCAACTTTGAAAGTTGTGAAGTTAGCAATAGTACGTTCCAGCGTGCTAAAACAGGAATTCTTGGCGGTGACATTAACTTGGGTTCAACCGACTCGCAATATACAAGGAAGATTATCGTTGATCAATGTTTGTTTCAAAATGTTGGGGTCAACTACAATGGCAATATTACGAATAATCGGAGTACGTTTCTGAACTCGAACATTGGGAAATCAGACAACACGAATATAGCCCTCATTACCAACAGTTACTTGGAAAACACCAATATCAATATGCATTGGCTGACACGCCCCAAATCCATGACGATCGCAAGATGTATTTTCAGTAATGTAGTCACAGATGTCAACGCCAACACAAGACTGCTTGAGAATCTCAGCGTCTGATGCCACGGGAAAAAGGAAGACAAGGGCATTAGCCCTACATCTTCCTTTTTTCATTTACTTTTCCACATTATTTCGGGTTATATCGTTTGCCTTCAGCTTCAATTTCGCCTTATTCAAGCTATTGTTGGCAATGGTAAATGGATTCGCTCCTACTCCCACATGGAGGGTCGATATACCAACTGTTTCTATATTCGTTGTAATTGTATTACCGGTTATCGCAGCTTTAAGGATGTCATTGGGTTGATCTCTTCGCGAATCTTCGTTCAATGTGATGATTTCTGCCGGATATTCGGAGGAAATACTAGTGGCCGCGATAACGTTGTTCGTAATTTCAACCGCTTTGGCTGCATCTATGGAAATCGCTGATTTGTTCCCCGTTATATCAAATGTTGAAGCGCTGACTGTTAGATCCAGCTGCTCGTTATTTGCATGAATGCCAATCCCCTTGAACGAACAACCGTTGAAAAGGTAGGTCCCTGCTTTCTCAACACTGGGGCCCACCGTTCCTTTGTCCTGCGGGGCTTCAAAGACGCAATGATTGTAGGTGCCTGGCGGCAATTCCAATCCGTACGTTGAGTTATATCCGATAACCTTGAGATTATCGAAAATGTTCCCCTCCAACGCTTCACCAGTTACTGCTCGAAGCGCAGGCGTCCCTTGAATGGTGACATTCGTGAGATGGACAGGATTTTTCCAAATCGTTAAACCTGCCTCCGCTGTCTTCTTCGTTATTTGAATCTGAATATCCGAAGCGGTAACCCCATATGGCATGGTGCTGCTGATGGAGAAAATAGCATCCGTGAACTTCATTCCTTTAATATCGATCCGAGGTCCCTCAAAATGAGTCATAGAATCGTTCATGGTATTCCCGAAAAACGAAACATCATGGCTTGCATAAATAGAAGTTCCATCGAAATGGTTATCCTTGATGACAGCACCTTTGAAGGGATCAGACACAGCTAAACCAATGGCCCCCTTGGAGGCTAGATGGTTGTTTTCCAATGCCCCGTCATGACCATCATAGAAGATGACATCGTACCGACTATTCTTGTAAAACTCATTGTTTTTAATCGTCACGTTTTCGTTTATAAAGCCGTTGTCTCCCGCGCCGCCTTCAACATCTATTCCGGCCATAGGCGCAGTTCCCCCAGTTCCACCTATATCGTGGAAGGAATTATGTTGTACAAGGATATTTTTACCCCCATTAATCGTCAATCCCTGTCTTCGGTTAAAGGAGGACTCTGAATTTTGAACAGTCACGTTAGTGGACTGCACTCTATTCCATATTTCCACATACTGTCCCGCTTGCGTCTGTCCGTTAAATGCAAGGCGAATCGACTGCCCCCCCTCAGGGATCTGAACGTACTGACCTTGATTTTGCTGTTTAATCTTCGATAGGAATGTGCCATCTGCCCTATAGAAATAAATATCATACTCATGTGGAAGCTGTTGCCCGTTATCGACAATGAATGCATGTGTCAGATCAAAGGAGGGATGCGTTAGCATATAACTTACTTTGGTTCTGAATTTGGAAGAATCCGCGATAGGATTCCCGTTGTCATCTACCCCGCCTGATTCAAAGCCATCTGCATACACGTCCTGCATAAACCCACCGCCACCACCAACACAAATGCCATCTCCCGTGAAGTTTAATGCTTTTACTCCATCAATTTTGGAATTAATGGCACCTTGAAATAAAATGCCATAACCACTTTCATGCGTACCGCCGCTTGAATAATCATGAGTATCTCGATCTCCACGATAAGTACCACCTGTGATAATGACATTTTTGACTCCTACACCTACTAATAACGTAGTATAGTCTTGGAAATTGTTCGTTTCCTTTTGTATAACAGCTTTATCGTCAAGCATGAACGTCATATCACTGACCATATTGATCCGTCCATGAGAATCGTCGGTACCATTTTTGCCTTTAGCAATGAGATATGTCCCTGCTGGTACTTTAAATACGTTGTAACCCTGATCATGAGCCCACTGAAGGGCTTGATTAAGACCATCCGTTGTTTCAGCAGCATGTGAATTATCATTGTAAATTTGCCATCTGTCTAATTCAAGCTCATAGATTGGGCCTAGTTGGGTAATTGCGCTTGTTCCCTGTTGCTGGGGTGCCGCGGATATCGTCTGTGTTTCAAGCGTATTGGATGAGGAATGGAACACGAATAGGAACATTGCATAAAACAGTAAAAGTATGCGTAGCATGAAATCATTTCAATCCTTCACTTTTAAATTTGGGGCAGTTGATAATAGTTATAACAGCTGCATGGCTAGTAAACTCTTGAGAATGAGTTGATCAGGTCTGAGATAGGTACGATAGTACTCATAATTATTCATTTTCATTTGAAGCATGAGCTCTTTATTGCTCGCTAATTGGACCGTTTGTTCCACACATTCATCTACATTCGTGAACTCCAAATAATGCATATTCGGCATAAAACCAGGCACCGTATATCGCAGTTTTTCCGATACAATCGCCTTACTAGCTGCCACGTACTCCCCAAGTTTCCAACCATTTGATTGGAATAAGCCCATCGTTGCTAGGCAAATATCTGATTCTTTCACTAATTTCATAAAGCTCGTACGATTCGTTAGTGATTCATCTAGCAGACAATCAGGGTAATGCTTCCTTGCATGCTCCCTTTGTGAAAAACCACCAATGAAGCTTTCACCAAAATGTTTACGCAAACGGCGTATGCATTCAGCTCGCATCTCATCGATGTATTGCGTCTCCTCCAGATCAAGATCATCGACTTCATGACTCCAGGTACGCGTGGCAAATAGAATGCGAGGTTCAGCTTTAGCTGCTCTTGGTGAGTCTTCAAATTTCTCCACATAGAAATGTTGATGATAATTTTTACCTTGGCGTTCCTTTAAATACCATTTAAGCTTTGTAATGAGACTATCGTCAATAGGTCTATCGAGCCTATTATTCTTCATTGTCACGTGATAATTAAGCCCCAACGGGTGCATGCGAGAGGCAAAGCTATACTGCTCATGATCGTTTAAGTTGAAGCTTCTTTTAAAATAATAATGGGCTCTCTCTGCATACTCTTCTACGAGGTCCATATGAAAAGTATACCCATCTGCCATGTCATACAAGACTCTCAATTCATTATTAATCACGACTTCAACAATGGAGACGAACGGAAACTCCTCTGTTTGGTTGATTTCCAAATCAAGGAGTTTTTGCTCATGCAGCATCATGAACCCTGTAATAATTTGACTGATATGGCCATCGCCTTTTCGCTTCGCCATGTTCAATTGACATTTAATCAAGCGACCACCTTCTTTTTCTCTTGAAATTTACCGACTAACTGCTGCACAATTCCGAATAAATATCTAAACTCCGTTGTTTTACGAAATAGTAGGACATAAATAAGATTAGGTAGGATGAGAGCAATCATTGACTTAACAATTAACGTTAATAAATTATCGCTTACAAACATTTGACAGACATAGCTTGTTAACAATAAGGTAATGACTGCGATGACTGAGTAATAAAAATATGTTAAAAAATATTGGCGTAATGGTTCATGGAATACTTTCTTATACACAAGATAAGGTGCGATCCAATATGGAACTGATAGCGTACTGACTAAAGTCCCAACGAAAACACCTGTCATTCCAAAGTATCGAACTAAAATGATGGACACAACAAGATTGACTGCGGTTTCTACGAATGGTGCATACCTGTCTTCATGAAAGATACCCGACGTTTGTTTAACCATATTGATCGCTCGTCTCAATCCAGTTATATAAAAATTCATCATAATAATAATGAGTACGCTTTTACCTAATACAAAATCCTTGCCTAGCCATAAAGTAATAAATGGATCTAAAATCACATACAGAAAAATAGTAAAAAATGAATAAATCCAGAAGTTAAAGAACATAGTCGTTTTAAAAATTTTATAAATTCTAGAATTGCTCTCCTCAGCTACTAAATTTCCAAGGCTATGAAGGATATTATCGAAAATTTGGTTAATAAATGTTCTACAAATATTAATTAACATATAGTAGTTAGAATATAAGCCGACTGCCGCAACACTAACAAAGGAAGAGATAATGATATTATCCGTACCAAAAACCGCATAACTGCCAATCTGATGTAATACTAATGCTTTCATATTCTTTATTATGCTGGCTTTAGTTTCAGCATCTAATTTACTTACCACTTTGCTTTTTAAATATGGAAATATTCGATTAACACATAATGATAAAATAATCGAGGTCGTTACCGTTATGGCGATATCAACAACTAAGTAAAGAATATAGTTTTGAGTGAAGTGCAAAATTCCAATTTTCATACACGTGGATAAAATAGACGAGATGGTATAAATCCCCGTCGCAATATATCCTTTTTGACTTACGTTGAGTAATGATATTTTATAAGAAAATAAATACGTTGAGATCGTGCTCATTAAAAAAATAAAATATATGAGAGAGACATTATTAACATCTGCATCTTTAATGAAATATTTTAGAAATGGCATTAATGAAATACCTAAAATAAAAATGATAAGAGCTATTGCTCGATATGCATTTTTATATAGCCTCATTAAAGCATTGATCTTTTCAAATTGATTTTCCGCTACAGGAGCATAAAGAGCATATATAATGCTTGCTCCAATACCTGCTTCAGCTAGTGATAGCATCCCAAGCACATTTGTGAATAATCCATTTATCCCCAAATACTGGACACCAAGGCTTCCAATAAAGACCGTTCGAGAAATAAAACTCAAAATGGTTATAATCAATTGACTTCCCAAGCCTGACGCTACATTGACGAGCGAATTTTGTACTCTCATTGTTTCTCCTAACAGAACGGTTTATGTTGTTGGAGCATTCTTTGTAATGTTTAATATGAGTGATGAAAGCTTGAATTTTATTGCTAAAAAGTAAATGTACTCTTTAATATTTGTTACTTGATAGAAAAATCCAATCTCCCTTACACTTTCGGAAATCATCTTATGATTAATAATTCTAGTCAATTCCTCTTTATTTACTCCGTTTGGACTGTTTTTCAAATTATTTAACATCATTGTGTAAATAAATTTCAAATAGTAATAAGCCATATCTTTCCTATAATAATCCACTTCTAGAAGTCCGAATTGATCAGATAGCTGCTTTCTTTTACGGTATTGTAACACTAAACTTTTTTCTAAATTGGGCTTATATCGTATTCTCATCGCACTATCAACATTATCGACTGTGTAAAAATATAACGATTCTGGGATTGCAACTACCCGTTCTGAGATCATCAATGCTTGTAAATTAAAAATCGTATCCTCTCCTATAGAAATTTTTTGATTAAATCTAATATTGTTTTGTTTTAATAATGATAATCTAAATATACTTTTCCAAGAAAAGCATAGATCGTTACTAGAATGAACTTTAGGTACACTAAGGACAAAATCCTTCCCATTCATGACTGTGTTATGTTTAAAATTAGGAGGTAATTGAAGATTCTGAGTTACTATTTGGTAGCCTCCAACCACGATCTCACAGTTATTATTTTCAGCAGCTTGAACTAAACAAAGTAGAAAGTCTTCTCCGATGGAGTCATCAACATCCACAAACGAAACAAATTTACCTCTGGCCACTTCAATACCTTCATTCCTAGCACTACTTACTCCACCATTTGGTTTATGGATAACATGAATACGTACGTCTTTATTCGCGTATTCCTCTGCTATTTCTCTGCACTTATCAGTTGACCCATCATTGACAAGTATCAATTCAAAGTTGCTCAACGATTGCCTTAAGATAGAATCAATGCACGTGTTCATCCATTTTTCTGCATTGTACATTGGAACAATTACACTTACCGTTGGATGCATACCTATTCACCTGCCAATATCAGTTTCAGTCTTTTGAACATAGTCACACAACCTTAGAATGAACTTTGGCATTCATCAAACGAATACAAAATCCTTGCGTAAACGGTAAGATATTGAACAACATGGAGTACACACCAATGTCCTTCGTATCTCCCTGCGAGAAATCAACTGCTCCGTTCCTTCTAGTTGCTTTCATTAAATAACGAATAGCTTGATTAGCACTATGCTTGCATAGTTCTGATATTTCATCAATTTGCGAGGCATTTAACATAAACCAGCCCAACGTTGCTGTTGTTGACGAGTCTGGTATGCTTTCTTCTCTTGTTACAGTCCAATTCCAATTTCCTTGCTCTTGTTGAAACACGACAGCGGATTTGGCAAATCGAATGATACTCTTTTCAAGCTCCAGCTTGCTTGCATGACCCTTTGGCAGCTCGTTCCATGCATCAATAAGACCAATCGCGAACCATCCAAGACCTCTTCCCCAACCGTAGAGTCCTAGCGGCATCTTACTATCGATTTGATAAGCGTGACTAGGAATGTGATGCCCTTCCAACATGCCGTGCTCTTCATATTGTTGGATTTGTCGTACGGCTAGCTCGACGCATTCTTCTTTGCCGTATCTGATCCCGTATGCAACGAGGAATGGACAGATAAACCCAATGGTATCCACATAGCGATATTTCCCCATGAATTTCCTGTACAGAACCGAGCCTTCGTTCCCAATATGCTCATGTATGAGATGCCAGGTTGCATCCAATGCTCCTTTATATCGTTCAATGTCGATGAAATCGAGCTTCATGATCGCATAGGCTAGAATGGCGGCATCCACATATTCTGGTTTCTTAGACCAATTGCCTTGGGCATCCATCTTCGATTGCACGTATGCGCTTATTTTCTCCTTCACATCGGCTGGATTTGCATTGCTTTTCACATACTCAGCTAATCCTAAAAGCAGCGCCGCTTCTTGCCAGTGCTGAATCGCGTTCTTCGTATAATTGCCTTGCAGCATATCGATGGCGACGAGTCTGGTTTGATCGGTTACTTTAATTTTGGGAGTGCGCGATAACCACTTCACGCCGATTGTTGAAATCGATTGATTCCACTGCTGTTTATCTTGGTATCTGCCAATATGAATGCGATTTACCCAATCCATGAACTTCGGCACCAGATCAATTAAGGCCACGATAGCTACGATACTCACAACGATCAGACTAATTATTTGCAACATCACAGTATCTCTCCTTTCCTTCAATTACATGAACAATTGGTATAGTTTATAAATCTCCGATTCTGTTCCCAGCATCTCTTTGCCGAGATTCACAATGATTTGTTTTCTCAATTGCTCATTATCGATGATTTCTTTAATTCCTTCACATACAGCTGCAGGCGTCATTGCAACAATTAATCCGTTGATTTTGTTTCTAATTTGGTCTTTAGCCGTAGTGAAATTCGTGACAACAATCGGCTTTTGAAGAATCTTGGCCTCATCAATAGCGATCGACTTTCCTTCAAATTTAGAAGGCTGTACATAAATATCAGCTTCTCTTATGTATGGGTATGGATTCTCTTTGATGCCTAATAGGATGAACGTATCTTTGAGATTGTGCTGATCGATCAGCTTTTCAAGGCGCTCTCTTTCCTCACCTTCCCCAATGATGTACCACTTGACGGGGTAGCCGGCTTGAATCAGCTTTTGACAGGATTCAACAGCGAGCTCAAAGCCTTTTTGATAATTCAATCGACCGACAGATACGATGGTGATGTCTTTATCTTTAAGGTTCACCGTCTCTTGAGATAGCTTGTGGATTGCGGTAGGAGATACAATATTATGCATCACCTCGATGTTTTCGCTCAATGTTGGGAAGCGTTCTCTGAGGATATGTCCACATTCTTCGGACACTGTGACAAGGTGGTCCAGTTTATTAAAATAGACTTGGTCCAGCTTAGGATCCATTCCTAGCTTGTCATAATCATTATGAATGAACCCTATTTTCTTGGATGCTGTTACCTTATCGATACAGAAATAAATTGGATTTTTCTCTAGATAGCCAACAGCTATGTCATAGTTCCTTTCTAGAGTAGGCAAGGATTTGGCCAAGTACTTCCAGACACGTTGCTCACAGCGTATGCGATTTTTTTCACTCACATAAATACTTCCTGCCAGTAGCCTGAGTAGCGCAATCTTAAATTTGCCTTGTTTGAGGCAGTCTAGGACCGCTTTCCTCATCGACATATCAAAGTATTTATATTCAGCTGGTTCTGGCAGCAAATTCACTTCCGGCGGGAGTTTAGAAAGAAATAACCCTGTATGCCTGAGGAGATATACGTCCACATCATACGTCGCGTAATCTATGGTCTCTAATAATGAAATGAGCGCCTTTTCAGCTCCACCGCAATTCAAATTGTTCATAATAAACAGTATTTTTTTCTTCATTATCGGACCATCCTACTAGATAATATCGTAAAGTTTATATACTTCTTCCTCTGTACCCATCTTCTCTTGTGCAAGACTGTGGATGAAAGAATCTCTTAGTTCGCGTTGATTGATTAGTTCTTCAATCCCACTGCTTAAGCCAGCTTCATTCATCTCGACAATCAATCCATTTACGCCATCCGTAATTTGGTCCTTAGCAGACTCATAATTCGTTACGACGATCGGCTTGTTCAGTATTTTGGCTTCATCGATGGCAATCGATTTCCCTTCATACCTGGAAGGCTGCACATAAATATCAGCATTTTTAATGAAAGGATACGGATTTTCCTGAATGCCAAGCAGGATAAACGTATCCTGAAGCTGCAGGCCCTTGATCTGCTTCTCAAGTGCTTCTCTTTCATTGCCGTCACCTAAAATGTACCATTTCACTTTGTACCCTTGATTTTTCAACAAGGCACACGCTTTGATTGCCATATCGATACCTTTTTCATGACTCAATCTTGCAATCGTAACAATATTCGTGAATTGATCATCAAACTGAGAGGCACTAGCAATTTCACGATTCGCTTGTACATGAATAATCCGAGGAGAAACAATGTTCTGTATGACGATCACTTTATTCATCAGCTGGGTGAAGGTTTCTTTCAGGGATTTGGCACATTCCTCAGAAACGGTTACTAGCTTGTCTAACTGCTTAAAATAGGGTTCATCCATACTCGCGATCATCCCGGAGTCCGAATAATTCGTATGAATCCAACCGATTTTCTTCTTCGCTTTCACGCGATCCACGATGTAATAAATCGATGACTTCTCCAGATAACCGATCGCCACATCGTACTCCTTATCCAGCGTTCCGAGAGACCTTTTTAAATATTCCCACGAATATTGCTCAGAGCTGGCCGTATTTCTCACAAAGCGGTTAAGCACCGCAAACATCAGTCTTGCATAAGCAAGCTTGAATTGCCGATCCCCTAGTAAGGTTGTGATGGATTTAACCAAATGCTCCGCAAATGCAGGATGATGATTAGATAATTTCACCACATGTACGTCTTCGGGAATAGCATTCATAAAAGCGCCCGTCTGACTAAATAGAAGTAAATCGACATGATAGAGCTCATAATCTATTTGTGAAAGTAGATTAATCAGGCTCTTCTGTCCGCCGCCGGCCAATAAACTCGGGATAACAAATAACAAGTTTTTCTTCATCATCTACCTCATACACGTCAAACGTTATTGGAATAATGCATCTAAATGCTCCACAGCTTTATAGGACATTTGCTTAATATGGGGGATGGATTCTCGCAGCTTTTGTTTAATTTCTTCCTCTTCTGAGATCATTTCATCAAATCCGCTTATTAATTTCGCACTATTGGAGATCTCCGCCAGGCTTAGAACGAGCTTCTCTTCACCGAAGAGATCTTGGGCTATCCCCTTCGATTTGACGCTGTACCCTAACACCATCGTAGGGATAAAGTTAGAATAAGCAGCAATCGTTGCATGCGTTCTTGCGCCAATAAAGAACCTCATTCTAGCTATATATCCCTTATACTGGGTAGCATTGAGATGATTGGGCAATAGGATGATACGTCCTGTATCCTTAAATTCCTGATAATACCTCTCCAAGATCTCATAATCATTATTTCCATCTTCAATCACGTGAGGTGTTAAGGCAATCGTCATGTCCGTCGTCCGAATCATATGCGTGATAAGCTCACGGACCGCTTGTTGAGATTGCGGGTTCTTGTCAGAAACAAGTGGACTGAAGTTAAGTCCCACTGTATTTCCAGCTTGCCATTGATCAGGCAAAGCTAACTCTTCCTTTTCCATGGTAAAGGCAGGGTCAGCACACAATTTAACGTTATTCAACCCCTTGCTCTTCAACATTTGGTAAGTTAGCGTCTCTCTCGCCAGAATTAAATCAAACAATTTCAAATCCGCTAGCTTGCGTTCTGACATATCTTCTGCACCTATGGAGCACCCCCAGAGTACTAGCTTTTTCCCTTGGGCTTTCACTCTTCGATTAATTTCGTACCAGCCAGGCTGCTCACCATAGCAATAGTTATCTCCACCGATGGAGAGGCATATATCCATGGAGGGGATATGTTTAACGATGTTGCTGTTCATTTTGCCCAGTGCATAGGATTCGTCCTTGAACAGCTTGACTTGGAGAGAGGAGCGCAGCCAGGCGAAGGAATACTTTCGAATGCTCCGCGATGAACCGTCATAGATGCCGTCTAACTTGGTAATCAACCGATCGGTCTCTGGTTTCGCTGACGCAAGGTACACCTGAGCGCCGCTCATTTTCTCTTTAATTAGGGAAGTGGAGGAGCGAACAATTGCCTCGCAGCCTCGGTTTAAACTTCCATTATGAGCAAACATCATGATTCTCATTATCTAAGCTCCTTCACTAGGCATGATTTCTTAACTTACTATACGTTGTAGCGCAATACAGTCCGAGCATGGATTTTCTTCGGATCATCTCAACAATGAATTTCTCGTATCGGCTCAATGTCCCGTTGGCTTCATAATAGTAGTAGGGCAAAGCTTCCCTCACGTAGGGATTTCGAATCATCGCATTCACGTAGCGAAGCCTTTGGGCAAGGTTTAACTCCTTCGATGCTTTCAAATACATAGAAATCGTAGCGATCACACTCGTGATAAGCTTAAATGACCTCAGCTGTTTCAGCTTTATCGGATCAATCTTGCTGGCATAGAAGCCAGACAGATCGAGTGTGTATACGTCTATCGCCCTCTGAAAATAGTCTTTCTCCAGCATATTCCTTGTTGCGCTCCCGGCCACCTCTCGGTAGTTATAGCCTGAATAGTCGAGATAGGTTACACTGGCAGCCTGTTGGAAGAACTGCATATTAAACATGCCATCCTCACCTAATGCAACGTTTCTGGGGAATTTCACATCATAATCAATGATCAAGCTTCGCCTATAGAGCTTATTCCACACGGTGTTCAACTGATCAGACTTCAATAAATAAGTTACGATCTCTCGCGCAATGTAATCTCGCGTTAACACAGTACCCGTAGGAAAAGGAAACTTGATCATCACTTTAATCCCCTCGATTTCACTCTCGAAGTTGGAGATCACCGCGTCACAATCACCTTGCAAGGCGGCATGATATAAAGTTTTATAGATATCCATTTCTATTGTGTCATCCGCATCAACAAATCCGATGTAATCACCGGTAGCTGCCTGCAGCCCTGTATTCCTCGCCATACTTACACCTTGATTCTCTTGATTGATCAGTTTAATTTGAGGATTTGCCCTCATATACGTTTCAATCAGATTCCTGCTCTGATCTTTGGAACCATCATTCACACATATAATCTCGATATCTGGGAGACTCTGATGCACAACTGATTCTAAACAAGCAACGATGTATTTCTCTGCATTATAGACAGGTATGATGACACTGATCTTGGGATTTCCCATTCTTACATCACCTCGTACAGCTTCTCCAGCTCAGATGTATTACTATAGTCCCGATCTTGCAAGTGATTCACGAATTGAGATCGAAGTTCTGCATCTCGATACATGGCCTCAATGCCATTCGCAATTCCCTCAACACTTAACTCACACATTAAGCCTTCTTTCCCATCCTCAATCTGACTGCTAGCTGTTGCATAGTTCGTAATTAGTATGGGTTTACCGAGGATTTTAGCTTCCGTGACAGTTACCGCCTTACCTTCATAACGAGAGGGTTGCACATAAACATCACAGGCCTTGATATACGGATAAGGGTTCGTTTTCTTACCTAGAAGCAAGAAGCTCTCCTCGAGTTGATTCTGGGCAATCAGTTTCTTTAGTTCCGTCTCATATCCGCCATAACCCACGACTAGCCAGCGAATATTCGTGAGACCTTTATCATGCAAGCGCCTTAACGCTCCAATCGCCATATCAAATCCCTTAACGTAGGATAATCTGCCAACGGATACAAGGGTAAATGCCATTTTGTCAGCTGCGGCTAGGTGTACATGATCATTTGCCATTTTCTTAATGAAATCTGGCGAGGTAATGTTCTCAATCAAGGTAACCTTCGACTGTAAGGTTGGGTATGTCTTGAGGAAAGCATCCGTACATGCTTCTGAAATGGAGGCAATCACATCAAATTTGTTCCACACCGCCAAGTCCATTGCATTATCGATTTCCAACTCGCTGTAGTCGGTATGAATCCAAGCTAGCTTCTTCGCAGCAACGACCTTCGTGGCTACAATATCATGAGGCCAAGCGTAGCTGATGGCCAAGTCGTATTCCTTCTTAATCGGGGGTAATACGAAGCTCGTATATTTCAAATCCAGCTGCATTTGTATATACCCGGGTCCCTCTTTAAGCTTTCTCTTCCTTGCCTTCATACCTGCCACGGTTTTGCTAAGCACTCTGGTCAGCAGCGCTGAAATATGCCCTTCTTTCACACATTGCTTCACTGATTTCCGAAGAACGGTGTATGCGGGCACTTCCGGTAACACATTAACCTCTGGCGGAATTAAGCTCATAAAGTCACCCGAATGATGACATATGAAGACATCGACCTCATACTTCTCATAATTAAAGCTCTCCAGCATGTTGATTAAGCTTCGTTCAACCCCACCAATTTCCATGTCAAACACCGATATGAAGATTTTAGTTCGCATAGGGTATATAGCTCTTTTCTCTTTTATTTAAGAAAACCGTATTCGCGGGAACATGCCCTTTCACAACACTTCCTGCAGCAATGACTGCATTATCACCGATGTAGGTATCCCTGAGGATCACAACATTCGAGCCTATCCAGACGTTTTCCCCAATTATGACCTCACCTTTGATAAGGTGATCACCGGCCAGATGCCTATAATTATGATCATGGTCATTGATACTTACATGAGGTGCGATCTTGGTCAACCTTCCTATGGAAATACGATGTGCACAATTGATGTGACAGTTATCATTAATAAATACTTTGTCGCCAATGTGAAGCTCTCCATGGTGATCAACGCGAATGCTGGTATGCTTCCTTATAAAAACGAATTTGCCAATATAAATCTTGGCATGCTTGCTGTATGCCTCAATTCGGCTATTCGACTGAAGAGAATAGATCGAGGACTTGATATTTTTAACATAAATGAGTGTATTCACATAAGCTCTTAGGATACCTATGACATGTGACATATACAGTAGAAACGTATAATAAACCCCTCTGCCGCGGCACTCTGCAATTAGCGTATTGGCTACTTTTCGGAGTAAGCTCATTTCAAATACCCTCTTATCCTGGCAATATTATGACCGCCAATGAGTCTTGCCAACAGAAGTTTTATCTGACTCTTTCGTCTTTCCTTCCGTGGGAGCCAGCTCTTATAAAAGTGATGCATCGCATACGTATTCGAGGTTTTGAAGGTTTGGCAGTTGATGTAGTCGTAGGGGGAGAAATACGTTTGTGGATAAAAGGCACCTAACCCCGGTATCTCTTGATACTGCCCATCGGGTTTAAGTCCCAAGTCCCTCAGTAGCTTCGTAATTACGGCTACATTCGTCAGAGAATCAAAGCTCCCATCGGCACGAATAAATGTTTTCTGGTCATACGATTCAAGGAATATCTGGATAAGCTTACTCCCCTTCATCGCACCGATCGTACTCGTGGCTATATAGTTTGCTTGTTCGAAGCCCCAGAACGATTCGTGATGCAAGAGATTGTCGAAGGGTTGGAACACTTCCACATCTGTATCTAAATAAATACCGCCATAGTGATACAGAGCATGTACTCTCGCGTAATCGCTAACGAATGCAAATTTGCCAGCAGCATAGGCTTCTCTCACATAGGGATGACTACAGATATCAAAATTCCTCTCGTTCCACTCGATAAATTGATAGTCTGTGAGATGCTGTTGCCAGCTCGCTAAACATCGGTTAACGATATCTGGCTTTTCCCTACCGCCAAACCAGCAATAGTGGATAATCTTTGGAATTGTCATCACGGAATCACCTCGATAGAGAAAGAATTCTCCCTCAATTTTCTTTATAGAGAACATTTTCGCTAAAAAAAACCAAAATGATTTTGTCCTCACCCCTATAATAGTTCTTTATAGAGAACATGTCAAGGTAAGACTTTTTACCTACTCAAGTTGCGGCAGTTTGCTTCTTCGTTCTTCTCCAGGCCCATAGAAACGGGCGTAACGGAAAGTAAAGGAAATGTGCATACTTAGGCAATGGTAAGGTTTCTACATCCTCTGGATAAGGATACATGAAGCTAAGAACGAACATCATTTTGTTCCAATTCGGCATGAGCGCGAACAAATGTCGCTTATGATACTTGGATACCTCGTCAGGTACAGGATCCGTATGCAGATTGACCATCTGTCGAATATAGAAAATGGCGCCTTGCGCTAATCGTCTTGCACGCTTTCCTGTGGTTAGCGACTTCAACTCCGGGGTAAGCCTAGTCTGCAAAAGCTGTGTGGCTAATACAAGCGCTTGAGCGCCTATATGTAGATTTCCGTGCTTCTGGAGCTGTTTCATCAAAAACGCAGTATCCAGATTCTGTTTGACGATTTGGTCCATATCCACTAACCAACGAAGTCGAGACCAACCATGCCTAGCACCGTGCGAGGCCAGAAACGAAAATAAATCCTCTCTCCCTAAATAATGGACAGGACTACTCGTAATGGTGCTTATCCTTTTCCGATCCCACAATTCGTTAAAGCTTGGTTCTTTCGCTGGCCCAGGGCCTAATCGCCAATGAATTTCAACGGTAATTCGTTTATCCGCGTGGTAATACGTAATATGATGATGCCGCCACTTCCAATCATTCAGAACGGTCAACGGATATTCAATTTTCTCGTAATTCAGCTTATTAAGCAGCACATCTACATGTTCCAACTCATTGATGGGCACTAGAATGTCTAGATCCCGCGAAGTTCGAAGGGATAAGTCACCATACAAATCGGCTGCCAGGACAGGCCCCTTCAGCACCAAGGAACGAATCATTTGAGCGGTAAAAGATTGGCTAAGCTGTTCCATTTCAGCACTTAAATGCAGCATTTGAAAGGCATTCTTCTGATATTGCTTCCGCAGTGCATCCATCACATACGAAGGAACCCCAGTGTCTTTCGTATTCTGAAGTTTCCTGTAGAGCTCTGGATACACACGGTGATGCAGCGTCAGCTTAAGGAACTTATCCCAGTCCAAATCGGCCAGCCATTCATGTGGAATTGATCGCAAGTCATTCCCATTTTCTCCCCCCGTTAGAAACAATAGTAGAACATTTAATTCTTTAGGAAACTGTGAAACATCTAATCGAAAATCGTTATCCATATGGCTCACCAATACCCCCTAGATCCTTTCTCGCACAAGCTTCTTACATGAGCTAGCCATGAGGCATAACAACAACCTGTTGCTCCAACAGATGATTCAGTAAGCTTTTCTTTTCATTAGCCAGTTGATTGAACATTCCTTTCTGGACGATGGTTCCTTGATCGACAACAATCACTTGATCGGCATTCCGAATCGTAGAGAGTCGATGAGCAATAACAATAATCGTCATTTTCCCTTTTAATTGATCGAGAGCAGCAAGAATTTTCGCTTCATTCTCGGTGTCCAGTGCACTGGAAGCTTCATCAAGAACTAAAATGGACGTTTTTCGCAAAATGGCTCTCGCCAGAACAAGCCGTTGACGTTCTCCACCCGAAAGTCGAACACCACGGTCTCCAATCAGCGTATCCAAGCCTTGTGGAAGACGTCTGACAAATTCAGCAGAAATAGAAAATTCCAATGCTTCCCAAATCTCTTTTTCTGTTGCTTGCGGTTTAATCATCAGCAAGTTTTCTCGTATGCTGCCATTAAATAGAAACGGATCCTGTGGCACATAACTAATGGCTCGCCGGAAGGATAACAGGTTCTCACTCGTTAGAGGAACTCCGTCAATACAGACTTGGCCTTTCTCTGGCTGCAGAAGCCCCATTACAATATCGATCAATGTACTTTTCCCTGCTCCCGAACGTCCAACAATAGCCGTTGTTTGGTTGGCAGGAATCTGCACTTGGATATCTTCAAGTTGATAGGTAGGTTCTTGCTTGTTATATCGGAAATAAATTTGCTGACATTCAATGCCTTGGTTAACGGACATGGGTACGATCCGCTCAGAAACTCCCTCTGTATCTACAAACTCCATGGCTTTGGCGCTTTCTTCTTGCAAATGAAGAATCGATTGAAATGCTGGAATACATGATGCAATTTGCTCCAAATTAGATTGAATCCCTGTAAACCGCGGCCATAATCGAGAAAAAATTAAAATAATCAATAACAGTTGTCCTGGCTGGGCTTTAAATAACTGGATCGATACGAAGATGAGAGATGCGATAAGGATCGTTGATGTTATTTTATAAAAGGTTTGTGAGTTGTTTTTTATTTGGTTCATTTTAAGCTGTTCAACTTCAATCCTCTTACACCAATTGCGTAACCAAGCATATCTAGACGCTTCTAAGGAATTACTTTTAATATCCTTTACCCCATTAAAATGATCCGTAATTCCGCCCAGATAGCTCTGTGCAATTTCGGTGGTTTCATTCCCTATACTTCTTGACTTTTTAATAAAATGTCTTGAGAAATAAGCAAGTATTGCGCCAGCTACTAATACAAACAGTGTTATTCGAGGAGACAACCACAACGCAATCCCAATTTGGATGATCGTAAAAATAACAGAAGTCATAAACTGTAGCAACAGGCTGGTTCCTCGCACAACGCGTCCGATCTCTTCAGTCAACGAATTAATGAGGTCAGACTTTCTTTTCTTTATAAAAAAATCCCAATTCGCCTGTAATAACGAACGATAGGTTTCCATCCGAATATGATTGGTAAAGCCCATAATGATTCGTAAGTTGCGATGGTTTAGATTTTGTTGCAGCAACGTTTGAAACACAATCAATAGAATGTAAGCGCCTAATAGCAGAGGCAGACTCCATTTCTCAGGCATATGCTGCATAAATCCAAAGATAGTTGAAACCGGATTTGAACTTGAACTGATGCTCATGACGCCACTTAGACTAATCAATGGAATTAATAAGAGAACGCCCGCACCATCAAGTAAACTGACTAGGACCATGCCCATAACGTTGATATATAAAATTCTCCCTGAAAAGATATGCAACTTTCTTATAAAATGTAAGAGCTGCTTCACTTCATGTCCCCCTATAATAAACATGCGCTTCCTCTTGTATGAATGGTTCCCAACATGTTAATAAAGCCCCTATACTGTTCCTCGTATAAGGGCATAGAAGTTTCAACCATTCATTTAGACTAACTGTGGGACTCCAATTCAAAATGACAATCTTCGAAAACCAAATCAAGATATCTTCCACCGTCACCAGCCAATGTCATACTCAGGTTAAGAATCTCCACCTCTGGCTTTTGCCACTCTTTTTGCATATAATCACCCCCTCTCGTATTCACCAGGAGCCACTTTCTTAGCAAATGTACCCACAACAGTAAACTTTCTCATTTCATCTGCACCTGAGACATAGTAAGGGCCACACCGCAGCCAAGCATGCGCTATCATGCTCCCCGATTCATCCTTCGCAGTTCCGAGATATAGTGTACTATCGATCTTACGCCTCTCCAGCATTTTCATACCAGCTAGAGCTCTAACCAGACATTTACTGTCCCAGAATGTATATCGGCTCATGGTTTGAACGGCCCCCGCAATATTCGAAACAAGTCTTTTGTCGAGGTGATGAGGACTGATGGGCGTCTCCTCCATCTGAAGGTCGAGTAAGGCAATAACTTTAGCGAAATGCATCGATTTGAGAATACGGGCCCAGCCCAGATAAGTATAAGCTTCCATAAATAAAAGCATTGTTTTCATGTCTAAGGAACAAATTAACTTGAATGTTCGTACAAAACTCATGGGTAATTTTCTACTTTTCTCTAACATGAATTAACTCTTCCTTCAATAAATGCTCCAAAAAGCTGAGGACATGCTCTTCACATTGCTTTTTCTCTACACTGTATTCAGCTGTTAAGAGGGCAATTAATTGTGAAACTATGATTGGTGATTCGATAAGCTCCCAGATCCTGCCTCCGATTTCACCCAAATTATAATATTTACTATTGCTGACATTGAGCATAACCTTTTCGCCGCCCATATCACTAACGATATTGCCTTTACCCTGCTCAACCGTATCAACTATTGTAATTGATGCATGTTTAATCATCGTTACTCCCCCTTATTTAAGGTATCTAATACCAAAGACACTAGTTGATGTGCAGTAAAGCCATTAGTAGGGCGATTCAATTGATAAATCTCCACATGCTCGGCCATTTTTACCGATGTTTTAAAATGCCAATCCATTAGGCCTAACGGACCTAGAAACGATTGACGATAGGTATGGTTGAACAGTTTATATAAGCCTTCAAGTCTAGGTATACGCTGAATTTCTACTTGCCCACCTTCTGATTTAACAAGCTCGAATACCGCCGTCAGTGGGAGTGGCTCAGCCATAAAGTTCGCAGAAACCGGAATCGTATATTTCGTTTCCCGTTGGAAAATCGGACTGTATTGACTGGCTTCCATACCAAACTGTGTAAGGCTTTCCTGCCATAGCTTCTGTTGCGGATAAGCCGGCGTCACTAGAGGTGTTTGGGTAGGAGAGAACGAGATAGCGATCACATCATCACTCAGAAGTGAATACCCTTGGTTCATGAATGCGGAAGCGAGCGTTGATTTCCCTGCTCCTGAATTCCCAACAAAGGCGTAGGCTTTGCCATTTATCGCAATCGCGCTGCCATGTAGGGGAAGAATACGCCGCTGCATCAAGATGGCTCCCATACAGGTACCTAGGAGATAAAGGCGAATCTTGGATTCTTCCGCACCCTCAACCGGTGAGATCGTGATATTCTTCCCATCCTGAATAGCGAATATGGCTGTGTCCGCGATTCGAAACATAACCCTATCTTCCTTAATGACAACACTCTGATTAGGGGAAACAAGTTCCGCCCATAACTTGGATAAGTCGGCCACTTGAATCACAATATCTGCTTCTTGCTGCAGATCATGAACTTGGCGTAATTCGGGGAGATGGATATCACTCGTGATCCTTAGACCAAAAGCATGGAAAATCGCTTTCTCTTGCGTTTTTATCATTAAGTTCACTCCAAATACTTCTCAATATTGGTAAAAATAACCCTTATACTTAACTTCGTATAAGGGTTGGTAGTCAACGCATTTGAACTACATATAAGCTTGATTAGCTGTGGTGAAGATCACCAACCTCATCTTCGTCCTCGTAGACTGCATCCACTAATTTAAGACCAGGTCCAGCCATTGTCATGCTTAGATCAAGAGTCTCTAATTCTGGTTTCATCCATACTTTTTGCATATTATCACCTCCTTTATTAGAGTTTCTTGAGAAATCTATAAACAATAAGGCTTCTCATCAATATTCTAAAATCTGAATCAAACGCATAATTCGGTTGAGGATCATTCCGAATATTGGCGATGGCTGTCTGTATAACAGGAACATTCAACAACTCCGAGGCAAGAGGATCTTGGCTAAGCTGGTGGACTTCCTCAATAAATGCTGACCAGGAAGGTGTCATACGATGAACCACATCAGCACTTTGAATCCCTCTAACGCGCTGATTTAAACGAATATCATCGGGTAAATAATTGTGCATGGATCTTCGGACAAGTGAACGATCATACCCGTTTTGAACAAATTGTTCCATCGGGAGCGATAAGCAGAAACGAATGACTCTTAGATCATTGGTTGGGTCGCGTCCTTGTAACTTGTACCGAAGGGAGAGCTTTGATCCACTTGTATTACTCGTGCTCCACAAATTTAACTGTTGGAAATGTTTGACTCTACCTTCAAATACATTTCGAGGTACATGTGCCCCAGTTCTCAGTCCTTGTTCTTCCAGTTTATGAATGACATTTGTTTTTTGAGCAAACGCTGGATTGATCAACTGAGGAAGGGCTTCTTGATTCGTTTTACTGGATTTTGAAAATAATTGGTACAGCGATGGGAATGCTTTTTTAGCCGTCACTTTGAGAACCAAAGCTCTTCCTACACCCATATTATGACTATATTTGCTTACCTCATCGTACAGCTGAAGCCAGCTCAGTTTCTTCAAAAGCGTAGCATAGTAATCCACCGCTGGTCCCCAGGAAATCGTGAAATTCCCCCTTGCCCCATTTAGAAGAACGCCTATGTTTTGCTGACGAGCCCTTTCATATATCCCCTTAACCCAAACAGAATTCTCGAAAAATTTGTAAGGCATTTCCATGATGTCAAGCCACTCGTCCACTTCGGACAATGCACTTTGTCCAGGAAAGTCTAGATATTGATCCGAGATATTCCCTACATGATCGATCGTTGAGTGGATAAATGGTCGTTCATTAGCGACTCTTTGTTTCCGAGTCCAATCCGAGAAATTCTCTTCTGGAACTGCACTATAGGTATATAACTGCTTATTTTGCTTTCGCAAGGCTCTTGCCGCAAAGCTCACGACAGATCCTGAATCCAAACCTCCGCTTAAGTGAGATCCCACATTCCGGTGAGTTCGCAATCTCGCGGACACCGCACTTTGAAAAACGTCCCGAAAGGCTTCCTCATATTCCTCATTCGATTTCAGCTTCAGCTGCTTTCCCTCTGTTAACGTCGAGTATCGGGTCAGTGTTACTTTCCCATTTGCGACTGTTACACTATGGGAAGCTGGAATTTGGTCGATATTCTTGTAAACAGATGAAACAACATCAACGGTATCTATAACATTCGGAATGGCCAAATACTCAGCTAGCCAATTCTCATTCAGCTTTTTTTCGATATAGGGTAAAGAGAGCAATGGCTCTATGGTTGTGCAGAACGTAAAGCTTGCTTGATTCTGGTGGTAATACAGGGTTCGACTCCCCGTAAAATCTCTAGCCCCGAACAGCTGCTGTTTCTTGGCATCCCAGATCATAAAGGCATAATCGCCTAGTAAGTATTTCGGAACTTCTTCGCCCCACTTGCGGAAAGCTAGAAGGATGATTGCACTATCGGGAAACCCAGCTCGCAGGCCTCGCTCTATTTGTAATTGCTCGAACAATTCATCACGATTATCAAGAATCGCATCTGCCGTAATAGCTAGCTGTCTCTCAGGATCGTAGTAAGGAATTTGTTCGCCAACCGATTCCGGGGTGATCCACTGGGCGTGGCAGCCAAGGAAGACTTGCTCATTACTCCAGGTTTGGATATCATCAGCAGGAAACTTCTCTAGTGCCTTCATCAAGAGAGCACCATGGGCTAATGAAACGGGCCCTTCATTCATTTGAAAAATACCTGTTATAGCACTCATAGTTCCTCCGGCACTCGTTCTGTCGTCGTTCTTTGAAAGAAACAATTCTTATGTTCCGTTTGCGTTTATGTTCTTTATAGAGAACATTTTTAGAATATCACCTTCTTTTCTACCTGTCAACCCTTTCTCTTAACTTTCTATTTCATCCAGTTTAATATAACGCGCAGACTTTGTTTGCTGTTGTCATAATCAAAAATCTGATAGTAAACCCAATTCATATATTGGCGAATTGTCCTCTGCTGGAGGTTACGAATCGCGCTATAGTCCCACCAAAGCTGGGTCCTGTTAGGTAAGGTGAGCTCCTTGATCGTCCTTAAATGCGGAAATTGATGATACACAATCGCAAGTGTCCTGGTGATTCTTTTCAACGTTTTATGCGTATGCGCATCTTTAAACAAGGTATCATAGCGACATCGTTCTTGCAGAACATGAATTAATTGAATAATATCAATAAAATATTTTAAAGAACTTAGATTATGTCTCCAGCCGTGCAGACAAATCATATAAAACGTATGATAATCAGACAATTCCTTCATATATCGGTAGTCCCCCAAGGGCGTAGCTTGCTTCCAGAATTGTTCCATACATAAATTGGACGTGTTTTCTTTTAACAGATTCCAATGCAGCTCAATTGTCAAAGGGATGGCAGAATGCGGAATTGCCTTGCTGAAGCTCCAATGGAAATGGGAGGGAATATGCTCTTGCTCCCACGAGAATCCAAGTTCTTTTACACAAATTATGGCCTTCTCTAACTCATCTGGCTTTACTAAGAGATCAATATCGGACGTGGCTCTTGCACCTAAGTGTCCAAAATACTTCTCAGCAAATAGCGTTCCCTTCAGAGGAATGGTTTGAATGCCAGCTGCTTCAAGCGCTTCTAGCACGATTTTCATCTGACTGCGAATAAACATATTCTGATAGAGCGCCCCATTATATTTGCTCTCCACCTTTTCCCGGAAAAAATCAGGCATTTGCTCCAATTGCCCCGCTTGCTTCAATAGCCAATACATCTGTGGTGCGATATCAAAGAATTCAATATCTGCAAGTGCTCCTTCATAAAATTCCCGCTCTTGGGGTATCGGCATTCGCGGGTCATATAGCGCTTGTATCAATGAAATGATCACCGAGCTTCCCCCCTTTCTGAAATTCTTTCTTATTCAGGCTGCGATATCGTCCATTTTCTAGTAATAGCTGGTTATGGTGTCCGATTTGCACAATGTTCCCTTTATCCAAGACAATAATGAAATCCGCATGTTGAATCGTCGATAACCGGTGAGCAATAATCAGTGTCGTGCGTCCCACCATTACACGGTGTAAGGCTTCTTGCACGCCCTGCTCTGTTTCATTGTCGAGCGCGGAGGTAGCTTCATCTAGAAGGAGGATCGGTGCGTTTTTCAACACGGCACGTGCAATCGCAATTCGCTGCTTCTGCCCGCCGGACAGTGTAATCCCTCTCTCGCCAACTTCGGTATCATAGCCGTCTGGCAGCGATTCGACAAATGTATGTATATTCGCGATCGTCGCTGCCTGCAGCATTTCCCCTTCCGTAATACCTTCTCTAGCTAGTAAGAGATTTTCTCGAATCGTACGATCAAATAGAAATGTTTCTTGTGACACAAGTGCAAACAAACTCTTTATTTCAGACGGCGACAGTTCTTCAATAGAACGGCCATCAATATAAATTTTCCCTTTTTGTGGTTTATAAACAGCCTGCAGCAGACTAAATAATGTCGTTTTGCCCGCACCGCTTAAACCAACTATCGCGACGACCTTTCCGGCCGGGATCTTCAAATTCAATCGTTCAAAAATAGGGCTATGCCCATCGTAACTGAACGTGATGTCATGGAATTGAATCGACGTTAACAAACGTCTGGATGGCAAAGCTATGGGTAATTTGTTAGTTTCCACTGGCTGCTCTAAGATGTGGTGAATTCGTTCCATCGCTGCTGCAGATCTTTGAAATCCTGCCCACTGACCAGCGAGCTCCGTTAAGGGATACACCAAGTGGTTGACTAGATTTACAAAAGTTAGCAAGGCACCTACCGTTAAGACACCAAGGGAAACATAGTATGACCCCAGACTTAGGCTGAGTAAAAATGTTATTGTTGAAGCCGCTTGGCCGCCAACATAGAACCATCCACGCAACTTAGCATTTTGAAGTTCCAAGCTATAGAGCTCTTGATTACTGCGAGCATACTTGCCCAGCATTGATTTTCCCATAAGAAATGAATGAATGACCGACAGCCCCTGAAAAGTTTCATTGAGATGCGCACTCATTTGTCCGATGCGTCGATAGACTAACCTTCCGTTATTACGGAGTAATACACCGAAGATAACACCAAAGCCAATCGCTATCGGGGCAAATGCGACACATAGAAGGGCTAATTTCCAGCTTATGTGCAGCAAGTATACAAAAACAGCTGTGTAGATGAGTGGCAGTCGTATCAGGTTGATTAAGCTTCTCCCGATCACGCCATCTATGCTATGCATATCATTCGAGAAGCGCGACATCAGTTCACCTGAATGATGCTTTGCGATGACCTTTTGCGGTAAAAGTAAGATGTGTTTGTAGAAATCGTGCGAAAAGTCTCTCTTTACACCATGCGTTGCCATCGTTTCATACACGGTATTAAGATACGTTGCTGTTATACTCAGCATGAGTAAGAGCATACCAGACGGGATTAATAGCTTCATTCGTGTAAAATGTCTTTGAATCGCTGCATCCGTTAAGCTTCCAAAAAACCATGAATAGGCTAAGGTTAAGGCGATATCAACGAATAGCAAAATGAACAGTGCCGCGTAGACCTTCCAATATCTCAACATATAGGGAAACAATAAGGAAAACGTTTTCTTAATATCATGGAACGTTATATATTCCCTTACGATCGATAGATATTTGCCCATTATTCCCCTCATCTCAACGACACTCCATTAACATTCTACGTTTGGACACGTTCTCTATGATGCAAATAATAGTTTAACGCTAGCGATATCATAGGGAAGTTCAGCACAATAAAGCCCCATACATAGGCAATTGGATTCGTCACATGAATAATCCGCTGATTCCGCCTGATCCAGTCCATCCTTCCGATCAACTGATCCTGATGGATGGCTACATCATAAGTCAAATTCGTATCTCCCTTACACAGTAGGGTCATCTGTTCGTCCTTTATGACTTTACGGCATAAACGGTGAGCGATTAAGCTTCCATATGGTGTACGAAACAAGATGATATCGCCTTTCTTGATAATGGAAGCCTGAGCTGGTACGAACCTGCATATATCCCCCTTCCGAATAAAAGGGTACATACTCGTGCCTTGAGCAGGAAGCTCAATCCAACCTCTCTTCTCCATCACTTGCGTAATCAGCTGCACAAATTCCTTATGAAACTGCATGCTGAACCAGTCCCCGGTCGATCATATCGCGCAAGAACGCTTCAACATCAGCTTCAACCGTTTCATCCACGGATTGATACTCCTTCCGGACAGCTTCACTAATGGAGCTTACTGTTTGCGCTGTACCCAGCAACGACCAGCAAAATCCGCCCACACCGTTTAATTTCGTTAAGGTATATTCATCTGTGTTCAAAATAATCCACTCCATATCCAATTCAATGGACTCGTAATCATTCATCCGCAGGTACTGGGTCATGAAGAAATCAGCTCCCAAAATGTATTATTTTTTTGAAAATGCAGCTCGTTGATTGAGACGGAGTGAACCATTTGTTCTAACAATTGGAGGATGCGTACGGTCTCTTCCGAGCTATGTGACCAATAAAATACTTTATCCATTAAATGAAGGAATGCATTGGATTTACTAAGAGGAACAAGGTGATTATCGCTTGCCTGGTTCAATAAATATATACCTGCTAAAGGGCTCTTCTCCTTAGTACCCGTTCGGGATAATTCACTTCGAAAAGGAGAATCAAACACGGTGACTTTATCTCGCGTAATTTTGACAATCGTTGCTTCATCGGAGAGAAGCTCGCGAGGGTGAGATAGCTTAGCGGCGGTAGATTTACCAGCTCCAGAATAACCTGCGAATAAAAAAGCTTTACCCTGATCGATCGCACATGATGAGTGAATTAATAGTCCCCACTGGTGGTGCACCAGAAAGGAGCTATACAGATTCATCCATGCGTGCTTTAATGCCAATTCATTATTCACAGAGATGATGGCTTTACGATAATCCACATCTACCTCAATTCGATAATCAGCTCTGCGATAGCAAATTGTACTGGCGGATTTCGTTATCGTCACTTCGTAGTCAACAAAGGGAATCCCGTATCCGTCTTTAAGTTGAAGCTGAATATCGGGTGTTGCCTGCGTTACAGGTGTGAGTGGGAAGTTCTTTCCCATCCAATTCAATATCATGTCTGATTCACATTGGACTTGCATATCATGCTCGCCAATTCTTGTATAAATGAGTTCCATGCTGCATCCCCTCGGGACTTAATTAATTTCTGAGGTCAATAGCCATGACCATTGACCTCATTTACACAACTTCCTAGTGATGACCGCCGCCGTTGCCGTTATGTGGTCCGCTGTAAGGCGGGTTCGGATAATGAATTCCGCCATTCCCGTTTCCTGGGTGATTCAAGTTACCATGCCCTTTATTCCAGCTTTGTGCCGTTTCAAATCGAACCGGTTGCTGACTTAAGACCTTGGGGCGAGTATATTGCTTTCGTTTCATTGCTGTTTCATTTTCCATCGTGTCTCTCTCCTATCGTTTCCAAGTCTGGATTAGTCTTTTGACTTCACCAAATGGTGTGTCAACAATCTCGTACATGCGAAGGCTTACCGTATTTTCGTAGCGATCCAGATCAAAATTAAGTGTCTGTGAACCACTAACGAGCTTGTTCTCTCCTGTAAATGAGAGCACCTTCGACGCCATAATTCTGTTTGTAGAGTCAACCAGTTCAAGCCTCATTTTGGAAAAGCTTTGATCAACGACAACTTCATCCTGAAGCTTGATGTCAAAATCTACATTTAATTTGTAGGCGTATGAATTTCCTTTTCCCATATTGTAGCTGGAGTCGACAGACCAATTATTTAATGTAACGTTAAAAGGATAGAAGGCCTTATCTGCCGAATCCATAACCTTCGTCTTGAAAGCCGCGACAGCAAAGTTGTAGGACTCCACTCTTGTACCATCTAGGATCTCCATGGCCAATTGCGCCCCTGTTTCAGAGTTCGGTACAATATAGGAGTAATAGATGACGTAGCTAATATTCGGAATTAATGTCTCAACCTTCGTTTCTTGTCTAGTGCCACCATATTTATTTCCGGTAGCGCTTGTCAGCACCGTTTGGAATTGAGGAACCTGTATAGGGCCTGCACTCTTATTTAGCATTTTGAATTTGGCAACAACGGCTTTAAAGCCTCCGCCTGTGCTCTCATTCATCTGCAGATCTACCATGGATACCTCAACCTCTGGCTGAATCAATTGACTCAATGGATCGAACCGTATGGGCTTATTCCATTCATAAGATACGAGTTGATTCATAAATTTTTGTGTATTCGCAGCTCCCGATAAATTGATCGTCAGTCTGCCAATTAAATACGAGCTATGCGATTTGTCATCCGCAACAAAGTCCTCGGGTGTCAGTACAAGTAAGCTTTTCAAATCAGCCCTATTCTTAGCTGGAATCGCATAGTAGAGATAAGTCTTTTCACCTGGATCAAGTGTAATCGTTTCCTGCTCCAATCGTTTGCCGATGAATACTTTGTTTTGTGACTTCCCGTTAACTCGAAAATCAGGTATTGCGGTTGTTTTGTCCCCTACATTCGTTGCCAACAAGCCGACAACTGTCATGAGACCCTCTGGTGTATTCTGTTCATCCAGACTCACCGGTTGATATTCAATGATGTCGGATAACACAGGGATTGTGAAAGTATCCTCCCACTTCTTGATCAGAGCTGGGTCAGAAAGGTTCGCCTTCTCTCCTTTCCACTCTAGATCTGAAATCGGTACGGTGATGATTCTTTTTTCTTGTTTCGGATAAACGAATTCATCCACATCTAACCAAGAGAGCTCGTTCAATGAAAAGACGTCATATCGATCTATGACATTCATATAACTCAGCTCAATGGTCTCCTTGGGTTGAATATTCCTAGGATTAGCCTGGCTCGGACGCATAATATATTCCAATCCCTCTTGCGTCCTCACACGAACTTCATACTCAGGAACACCCGTTAAGCGGTCCCCATCATTATAGAGGCGAACAACAGCGCCAATTCTAGTGCCCTCGGAGGTTGGCTCGTTCAAAATACTTTTTACCTCAACTTTAAGTACATCGGTAAGTTGATAGCTCGTTTCCGTCGAAGCCTGTGAGTATTTCGCATCCGCAGCGACATGGAAGGTCGCAGATGGAATTACTAAGGAGGCCGCAAGGATGAACATAATCGTCGTTTTTTTCCAGTTTATTTTCAAGTCGAGTCACTCCATTTTTAATTATTGCTCTTCCACGGCCGTCATTTGAACTTTCGCTTTATCGATTAATGAGCTAGGGTTGGTTTTGACAACGAGTTCTCCTTCTTTCAGACCTGAGAGCACCTCTTGATTCGGTTCGTTAAGTCTACCCAATTGAATACTCCGCTTCTCAACAGTATCGCTCGTGAGTACAAAGACAAAGGCATTCTCTCCCTCTTTCACAATGCTATAGGTTGGCACGGTTACGACAATTTGGTCTTTGTCTTCCGACATTTGCAGCCTCAACTTCATGCCTGGCAGCAAGCTATGATCTTTATTCGGTACTTCTAGATTAACTTCATAGGACTTCGTTGCGGGATCAATAACTTTAGCTAAGTAACTGATTGGGCCCTTAAACTTCGTTTTGTTGCCTGGTAAGTAATATGACATCTCTGTCTTATCGCCGACTAGTTTCGTTTCATCCTCGGATAGCTGTGCTTTAATTTTAATAGGATCCAGTCTTTGAATAATCCCGATTTGGGAGCCAGACTGGATGACCATACCTGTTTCTAAAGGCATCTCCGTCAGTAAGCCGCTAACCGTGGCTTTCACTTCAAGGTTTTGCATCGATTGGTCAACCTGCTGCAACGCTACTTGGGCAGCTTTGAGCTGTGTCTCTAATTCGGAGGCGGCATCAATAGGTTCTAAGGTATTGAGCTTTTGTTTGAGCTGATCCAGATCCATACGGGAAGTCATCATCTGAGTTTCCATTTGGTATAACTGAGCTTTGGTAGCTAGTCCAATATCATAATCATTTTTCATTTTGTTATAGCTGCGTAGGAGTGTCGTCATACTTAACTCCATTTTCTGAACGGCATTGCTCATTTCTAGCTTCTGACTTTCCGTTTCCTTTTTCGCCTTTACCTTCGCTTTTACAATCGCATCCTGAACAGATTTGACGGCTGCAGCAGCTGCTTCTCGTTGAGTAAGAACATCCGTAGACTTTAACTTAACAATCACATCGCCTTCTTGAACCATGTCTCCACGTTTCTTCAGGATCTGTTCAATATCACCAGAAGCCTTGGCAAGCACATTAAATTGAGCGGAGGATTGCACTTCTGCTGCCCGTTCGAGCGGGTCTCCGATTTTTTGTTTAATAACCTTGAATACTTTCACACTTTGGAGGGCTTGATCCTTATAAACAGACTTCGCGTCCGTATTCACAACTGCTGAATCTGAGCAGCCCGCCAAAATTCCAACGCTTAGCGTCAAGATGCAGACGATTCTTACGGTTCGCCGATGCGGCTTTCGTCTTTTTTGTCTCATTAGCTATAAACTCGCTCCCCTTACTTTAATTTTCCAAAAGAAATCAGAGATACGCATTCGCGTGATGGTTCTTAACTTCGTTCAGAACCACACCAATCAATTTCACATTCGCGAGCATAAGCTCCTCTTTCACTTTCTTAGCTACCTCACGTTTCACTTTTCCATATTCAACAATGAGGAGGATCCCGTCACATTTGGTCGCCATGATCTTGGCATCAGTAATAGTTAGCAGGGATGGCGTATCGACAATGACCATGTCGAAGCTTGCTCTTAGCGTGGCTAAGAGCGTATCCATTTGCTTAGAAGCTAGCAATCCCGATGGATTCTGTGAGCTTGGTCCGGAGGTCATCATAGATAGATTCTCTACGATTGTCTCTCGAATAATCTCGTTAACGGAGGAATGTCCTTCCAGATAGTTCGTTAGCCCTCGTCTATTCTCTTCACCAAATGCAAGATGAATGGATGGATTTCTAAGATCCGCATCGAGTAACAACACTTTCTTTCCGATTTGGGCATAGGCGATGGCCAACTGAACGGCTGTCGTTGTTTTCCCCTCACCTCGACTCGATGAAGTGATAGTAATCGTCTTCGCCTCGCGTCCGAAAACTGAGCATTCAATATTAAATCTTAATGATCGATAGGCTTCTAATGTCGAGGAATTTGCGCTAATTTGCATCATAACGGCCGAACTAGCATTAGTAGATGGTTTTGGCATATGAGATTTCCTCTGCTTTTTTTCTAAATTTGTTTTTCCGTTTTGTCCGCATCATTCTGTTCTTCACTTTAGGTATGTACGCCAAGGTCGAAAGTTCAAAAACCTCTCGAATATCCTCTTCTGTTTTCAAGGTGTCATCCATCGCATCCCACAGGAGAATGATACCAATCGTAGCAGCAAGTGACCCAACAAAACTCAGAATAATGTATTGATTGGATTTCTGATTTACCGGTGTAGGATTGTCCTGAATTTTGGCTCGATTGAGAATCGTTATGTTATCAACCTTCATAATATTAGGAATTTCTGATTGGAAAACATCCGATACTGCATTCGCAATTCGCACTGCTCTTTCGTGTGAAAAATGTCTAACGACGATTGACATGACTTGTGTTTCATTGAGGTTGGTAACATTCACGATTGAAATTAATTGGTCTGTGGAAACGTGTAAATCGGGGTATCGTTGAACGACTTTATCCATAATCGCTGGGGTTCTAATGATTTCCTTATAGGTATTAATGAGAGACATGTTCACACCGATTGCGCCATAATCAATTTGTTCCTTACCTAGCTGATCCTGTTCTGAGGTTTTATTGACGATCAATTTGGTAGAAGCTTGATAAATCGGAACGTAGTTAGATGTCGAATACATCGCTGTTAGGATCGTACAAACACTTACAACAAGTAAGATAAGCCACCAGCGTTTTAGTACAATCGACACATATTCTTTCAGATTAATCTCCATGATTCCCCTCCATGAGAAGTCTATTTTTAAATCGTAATGATACTATTTGTATCTTATTTGTTACTCTTACTTTAAGATACTTTTCGTATCATGTCAACACATTATTCTGTGTTTTTGGTTCCAAATTGTATCAGTTGAAAGAGGTTAATAGAAACGAAAAAGCAGCCCTTTTCCCCATAGAGGACAGGCTGCTTTTGCTATGTATATCCCACTCCTTATCTCATTCCCATCGAAGCAACACGCACCGGCTCACTCGCTCCTAGCCCAGAAACCAACAGTGCTTGCTGCAATAGCAGCGCTAGCAGCTTGCGCATGGAGCCAATGCCAATTTTACTCATAATGTTGGCAAGGTGTATTTTCACTGTTTTCTCACTGATACAGCAATTTTCGGCAATTTCCTTATTGGTGTACCCATAGGTAGCGAGTAAAGAAAGAATTTCGGTTTCACGTTGTGTTAGCCCGTAACTGGAATAAAACTGTAGTAAAACATCTGGATTATCTGAGATCATTGGCTTCATATGACAACTTCCTTTATATGAATATGTCTTTCTCGACTGAGATCAAGAAAGGAATTTTCAATTTTAACTAGTGGATGCGTATCATCGGTTGGATTAATATAGACGACCTCACCCCAACGTCCATCGGTAAGAAGTACTTGTCGGCCTACTAAGTTGTAGATCATATTTTGTAAAAAGATAGACACAATATGTGGATCTAATTCTCCGAAGAATCCTTTCCTTAAGCGGCTGACTACCTCGTGAAAAGGCATCATCTCATGGTAAGGTCGCTTGGAAGACATCGCATGGAAAACATCCGCAACGGCAACAATTCGACTCATTTTGTCCAATTGACTATCCTGCAGTTGCAGGGGATAGCCGGTTCCGTCTGCTCGTTCATGATGCTGAAGGGCAACAAGAGCGACACGATAGTTAATACCCACTGTTTCACGCAGCATATTATAGCCAAGAATTGTGTGCTTTTTTATTTCTTCGTACTCTGCCGTCGTTAATTTCCCAGGCTTCATCAGAATCTCTTGGGAAATCTTGATTTTACCCACATCATGCATCGTAGCTGCTAAGGATAATAGGGCTACTTCCGTTTCTGCCAATTCCATCCATTTGCCAATAAGTGTAGAAAGAATGCCCACTCCTATATTGTGTTGATGGGTGTATTCATCTTTGGCTTTGACAGCTTGAAACAACTGAAATAAATCAGGGTTTTCGGCTGCCTGCTGGACGATTGGGATTAATTCATTCTTGATCTCAAGCAGCGGTATTTTCTTTTGCGTTTGAATACGCTCGAATAAGTCTTTGGCATATTGTGTAGCTTTTTGAACAAGACGATTAGCGTCTTGAGCGGGTGACGATTCAAGCTGGCGATCTGGCATGGTCGTTGTTACGATATCCATCGTATCAATGCGATGCTGCTTAAATAATTCCAAATGCTCTTGATTGAGAACGGTATGAATGGGGACTAAGACTAGCCCATAGCTTGTTGTCACATCATATCTTAATCTTTTACCCAATAGGTCTCTCAAGAAATCCCGCTCCATTAATTTCAAAATAGTACCATTTTCAATTATATACGACAAATTACTTCATATATATGGGAGATTTATCCTATATTTCGGCACAATTTATAGGTTAATTTTCCCAGTAATCCTTATTATACCACTAACTATAGGTCCTGGGATCCTTTTACTTTTGATATTTATAAACCGTGACATCCGTCTATCCCTCCGCATATAGTAAGTATCGACTATCCGCTTTTACCTAAGGAGGACTTCACGAATGGCTTCGAATAAAAAACAAGAGTTGCGCGATGTAGAGCTTGAAAATGAAATAACACAAAGCGCGGCACCGGACTCGGACTACCCAACTGCTTATTATCCGCAAAATACGCCATACCCTTACGGCTATCCAGTACCGCAATATTATGGTTGGGTACCTGCCTTTGATCCACGCGGTTTAGGTGGCTTCGGCATGCCTGGCATGCCAGGCTTCCCCGGAACTGGCGGCATGATGCCTGGCTTCCCAGGACAGCAAGGCGGCTTCGGAGGACCAGGATTTCCAGGTGGACCGGGCGGCTTCCCGGGTGGACCAGGTTTCCCTGGCGGGCCAGGCGGCTTCCCGGGTGGACCAGGTTTCCCTGGCGAGCCGGGCGGCTTCCCAGGCGGGCCGGGTGGGTTTCCGGGCGGGCCAGGACCAGGGCCGGGCGGACAGCAACCGCCAACTTCTGCGCCACCCGCTCACATACCGCAAAAGCCGCTTAAAGCGCCGGGTGTTTACGCCGTAGATCCAGGCGGCATCTCCCGCTGCTTATTCAGATTCACATATATATGGCAAAGCAACGGGCAACAATTCTGGTATTATCCAGTGTTCGTGGGTCGCACCTCGATTGCCGGATTCCGTTGGACGGGATTCTCATGGATGTTCTTCGGTATTGATTTGCGCTTTATTGACTCGTTTACTTGTTAATTGCTCCTATCAAAAAGCTTCCAACACCACGTCATCGCGGGGTTGGAAGCTTTTTTCCAATCTTTCAACTCTCTTGCCAAGCAAACCGATACCCGATTCCTGGCTCTGTCAAAATATATTGAGGTCTCGTCGGATCGATCTCTATTTTCTTCCTCAAATGCCCAACATACACCCGCAGGTATTGGCTGTCAGATTCATACTGCTGACCTCCCCAAACCTGCTTGAGCAGCTGTTTATGTGTCATGACACGACCCGCATTGACGCTAAGCACTTTCAACAAGTCATACTCGGTCGGTGTTAACTTGAGCTTCTCACCATAAAGTTCAACGCTGCGCTTCGCCAAATCAATGACAAGTTGGCCGAGCTTGATCACGGGTTCGTCCGGTGCTTTGGCAATATGCCGGAGCGCTACGCGCATCCGAGCCATGAATTCGCCCATGCCGAACGGCTTCGTCACGTAATCGTCTGCGCCGCGGTCTAGGGCGGCCACTTTATCCTGCTCCTGATCCTGCGCGGTCAAAATAATGATGGGAACCTGCGACCACTCCCGAATCCCATCGAGCACCTCCATGCCGGTCATATCAGGCAGTCCCAAATCCAGCACAATGAGATCTGGCCGGACCATCGCGGCCTGCAGCAGGCCTTCCTGGCCAGTTGCGGCCTCCGCTGTCTCAAAGCCATGTGCGGTTAAGGTGACCCGCAGTAATTTTCGTATTTGTGCCTCGTCATCAATAACTAAAATTTTCGCCCCTATGGTTGTCATGGTTCTCTCCGTCCCTCTCAGCGAATGGTAAAGGCAAGCTTATTTGAATAGCGGTCCCCCGATTGCCGTCTCTTCTCGCATTCGCGGAAATCGAGCCGCCGTGCGCTTCCACGATGCTCTTGCAAATGGCAAGTCCAAGCCCTGTGCCAGGGATATGCTTCGTACGATCTCCTCGATAGAATTTCTCGAATATTCGTTCCCTATCGGCTGGTATAATGCCTGCTCCTTCATCTTCTATTGTCAGATTCAGCATCTCGCGTTCCGCCTCCGCATAGATAAGGATTGTGCTTCCTTCGGGCGAATACTTGATGGCATTGCTGATCACATTAATCAGCACTTGTTCAATAAGAACCTCATCCAACGGAACGGATGGAAGCTCTGGATCCAGATCTATGCTTACTACTCTATTCTGCAGAGAATCCTTCAGCTGTGTTAAGGCAACACCAACAGCGTCCTCGATGCCACACCACTGCTTATTTAAACGCAACATGCCACTCTCGATGCGAACCATGCCCAGTAAATTCCCAACGAGTCTATTCATGCGAGTTGCTCCCTCACGAGTGGTTAGCAATAGCTCTCGCCGATCTGCCGGACTAAAGACATCCTCTCCTTCGAGCAGTCCAGTGACAGATCCAATAATCGTTGCCAGAGGTGTACGCAATTCGTGAGAAAGGGAGTCTAACAGTGCGGTCCGAAGCTTCTCCGACTCGGCTGTCAATTGCGCCACTTTGGCCTCATTCGCAAGCTTAACCCGGGATATAGCAACGGCTGCAAGATCAGATAGCGCTTCAATGATCCGAATAAGCTCTGACATTTCCGTTATGCTTCGATCACCCACATACACAGTAAGCACGCCATGCACTTGATGATCCGTATCTAATGGGACATGCAGATCTGCTGATTCCCGCAGTGTCTGCGTTCCACGCCCAGCAATTGTATTGTTCGTGTACACCCAGGCAGCGATAGACAGATGTGATTCTTCGTTCGCCCAATCCCTACTATCCTTCGAATAGGCTTCAAGCTGCTGTTCCCCCATCGAATTCAGTAAGAAGATGGCAACCTTCGCATCTAGTGTATCGGAAATGTGCCCAACAATCTGTATGAGCAAAACATCTAAATCTGATATCGCTGTAATCTTGCGACTTAACGCGTACAGAGCGGCGGTATTGGCTTCTTTCTGCTGTGCTTGCTGAAATTGAGTTCTAAGTTTGGAAGCAAGACTTGCGGTAAGCCCAGCCACACATAAGAACACCACAAAAGTCAGGATATAACGCAAATCAGCAACCGTTAGACTGAGGGTAGGTGGAACAAAGAAGAAATCAAAAGCCAGTACACCTAATCCCGCAGCAAAAAAAGAGGGTCCCCTCCCCCATCGAACAGCACTAAATAGAACAGGAAATAAGTACAGAAGCGAGATATTGACTAGATCAAAGAAGTGATCCAAGCTTTTTAAACATATCGTCAACAAGACGATAAAGAGCGTGGTCACACCATACGATTTCCAGTTTACAAATTCATTTTTTGGAGTTTCCATAAGCTTATTTTACCCTATTTCTCGAAGTTTGCCATGACTCATAATCGGCGACGATAAGCACATCCATTGTACTAGTATGCGGCAAAAGCTTTTTGACGATAGCATCTTTCCAAACGATGATTTGCGTAGCTCCGGCTTCACTGGCTTTGGATGCAAATAGATGTGGAATTTGGCTGCGATTCACTACCACTTGATAGGAAAACTCGCCGCCCAAGCGAATTGTCAGCTTCTCTAGAGCCTCCAGCTTTGGCTTCCACTCGTCATCAGTATGCCTGGCAGCAATAAAGCATACGTGCCAACCTGCTTTAAGTCGATGCGCGATGCGAAACCCCCTGCGGATTAAGCGGTCGGCTTGTGAGATGTCCGTGATGCACACATAAATGACTTCTTTTCTTCGCCATGGTCCCCGAAGTGAGCTTTTACGCTCCATGGATTCCAATCGCTCATCTACGTCATCCGCGATTTCGCGCAGCGCTAATTCCCGTAAGGCGATGAGATTCCCCGTTTTAAAAAAATTGTTTAACGCCTGATCCACTTTGACCATCGCATATATTTTGCCGTCTCTCATACGAAGCTGTAGGGCTTGGGGGGATACATCAATTAACTGTACTTCATCTGCTGTACGAAGAATGCTGTCTGGGACGGTTTCTCGCACGCGAATACCTGTTATATGCTCGACAGCATCATTTAAGCTCTCCAAATGTTGAACGTTTACAGTTGCGATAACTGAAATGCCAGCTTCCAAAATATCCAATACATCTTCATAGCGTTTCTTATTTTTACTTCCAGGTACATTGGAATGTGCAAGTTCATCAACCAAGACCACTTCAGGTCGCAGACGAATGATGGCTTCTGTATCCATCTCTTCAAGCTTGACACCTTGATATTGAATTTCTGCCCGTGGCAAGATGTCGAGATCGCCAATTTGCGCGATGGTCTCTTTTCTTCCATGCGTTTCGAGTAGACCAACTTTCACATCGATCCCTTTTTTGAGCAGATCATTACCTTCCCGCAGCATGGTGTACGTTTTACCGACACCAGGCGCAGCTCCAATGTAAACTTTGAATCTACCGCGCCTGATTTTTTCGATTTTCGCCTCCACTTCTTGCTTGCTCAGGCGTTTATATTTGTAAGGCTCCTTGGGTGTGTGCATATGGGCAGGCAGAATACGCTCTCCCTCACGGGAGGCGCGATCCGCTACCAGGAATACATCAACATTATTTGCACGTTTTAACAGACCATTGATAACAGAGCCTTGGAGAAATGTTTGCCATCTGGTTTGTTTGGAATGACCTAACACAATACGTGTCACATGATGTGAGTTGGCGTAGTCCACTAATATTTGTGGGATGCAGCGGCGATACGAAAGAGGCAGCTCTTCAAATTTACCGCCTACTTTCTCAACTAGCTTCATAATTGATCTACGAAAAGCAGCCGCTTCTTTGGTCAGTGTTTTACCCATTTTCCGCAGCGTGACCACATGAAGATCACCATTCAATCGCTTCGCGATTTGTTGTCCACGGCGCACATAAATAGAACCGTTCCAGTGATACTGGGTCGTAACTAGAATTCGCTCCGTGGCCCCCGATGGTCCTTGAAATCCCATTTGCTCGCGATGTGCTTCCAACGAATCGTTAACATCCTCTGCAACGAGCCGGAGGGCCAGCTCTCTCAGCACACCTAAATTGCCTCGCTTAAATAAGAATGTATCTTTATTTCCCTTTAAATGACCATCTTCCAGTCGAGTTAAGATCGTTTCCGGTGTCGCGTCGATGAGTCTCACCTCATCAGCCAGTTCTAACGTATCAGAAGGAACGCAGTGCCCCACTTCAATACCTGTTAGTTTATGAGCAACCTCCATCGCCTCTTCCAACTCATAGACATTCACCGTGGTAATAACGCTAATATCGTGTGAGAGTAAATATTTAATATCATCCAGCCTAGTTGGATGAATAGCGTCTTTCCGGTTGTGATGAGCTAGCCCGTCAACCAGAACAACCTCAGGATTTCTTTCAAGCAAGGCATCCAAATTTAGATCCTTTTGTTCGACACCGTCCTTCATCCAATGGATGCTCGGAACTCGTTCCAAATCCCCTAATTGTTCCACGGTTTCCGGTCTTTGGAGCGTCGATACTGCACAAATGACCACATCGATCCCCTGCCCCTTGAGGTTATGTCCTTCTCGAAGCATATGATATGTTTTACCGGAACCGCTAACGGCCCCGATATAAATTTTCAAGCTGCCGCGGTGCAGTTTAGAGATGGATAATAGGATCTCTTCCGGTGTCTTTCTTTTGAAACCATCCAAAATAGTAACCTTCTCCCTCTTCCCTAAAATAGATAGAAACCACTCTACACATATCCGAGTGTGGCTGCCACGATAAAGATTTTCTCACAATTTCACTTGTTTGAGCAGTTCCCTATTTAATGCAGTCACATTAACCCTAGGCTCACCGAAAATCCCGAGCTGTCGTGTTTTTGACAGTTGGTCAACGAGGTCATTGAGTTTACTCTCGGAGATCCCCGTTTCCTTGCTAATTCTCGGAATTTGAGCTTTCGCTCCTTCCGGAGACAAGTCTGGATCGAATCCTGAGCCAGATACCGTGACTAAGTCAGCTGGCATTTCCGTTAGATTCGGATTTTCTTTCTTCAAGGCATCCATTTTCTCTGCCATTGCCGCAGCATAATCGCTTGAAGCTACCGCTGTATTGGAGCCTGATGATGCGGTAGGATCATACTTGGCTGCGGATGCTCTTGGATGGAAAAGCTTCGGGGATTCAAAAGATTGAGCAAGCAGCTCAGATCCGATCACGACACCATCCGATTCGATGAGACTGCCATTGGCTTGTTTTGGAAATAATACTTGAGCAATACCAGTCGTTGCAAGTGGATAGATAAGCCCACATACGATCATGAACAATAACGACACACGAACAGCTATAATAACCGATTTCATAACGCGATCTCCTCGTTTCTCTTTCTCTTTATACGATGTTTAATCCGTGAAGCACCATATCAATCACCTTAATTCCGATGAAAGGTACGATCACACCGCCGATACCGTAGATCAGAATATTGCGTGACAACAATCTATCCGCCGACATCGCCCGGTATTTAACACCCTTCATCGCAATGGGAATCAACAGCGGGATGATGATGGCATTGAAAATTAAGGCGGATAGGATGGCCGATTCTGGCGATGCCAGATTCATAATATTCATGGCCTGCAGCTGCGGCATAGCTAGAATAAACATCGCAGGAATAATCGCGAAGTATTTGGCAATGTCGTTGGCGATCGAGAACGTCGTTAACGCTCCACGAGTGATCAACAATTGTTTACCAATAGAGATCACAGAAAGCAGCTTGGTCGGATCGGAATCCAGATCGATCATGTTAGCCGCTTCTTTGGCAGCCATTGTTCCTGAATTCATCGCAAGTCCTACATCCGCTTGAGCAAGCGCAGGAGCGTCATTCGTTCCGTCGCCCGTCATGGCTACTAATTTGCCTTCTTGCTGCTCTTTTTTAATCGCAGCAATTTTATCTTCCGGCTTCGCCTCTGCGATAAACTCATCAACACCTGCCTCAAGGGCAATCGTTGCAGCTGTCAGCGGGTTATCTCCTGTGCACATCACGGTCTTAATTCCCATTGCACGCAGCTCGGCAAATCGTTCCTTCAAGCCCGGTTTTACTGTATCCTTGAGGTAAATAACGCCATAGATCCGTTCGTTAACTGCTACGGCCAGAGGAGTGCCTCCCGCTTTGGCGATTCGGTTCGTTATCGTTTCTAAATCAGCTGGAATTTTGCCGCCTAGAGCAGCTACATATTTCTTGATCGCATCAACCGCACCTTTACGGACTTTCGTACCGCCTACTAAATCAAGACCAGACATCCGTGTCTCAGCGGTAAACTCAACCACTCCTGCACCTGCATAGCTGTCTGCCTGCCAAGTCGCGCCGAGTTTATTCGCTAGCTCCACGATGGATCGTCCTTCGGGCGTTTCGTCTTTCACGGACGCTTGCAGGGCTGTAAAGATGATATCTTTTGCAGGTATGCCATTTACAGGTACAAACTCCGAAGCCATTCGATTTCCGAATGTGATCGTTCCCGTTTTATCAAGAATCATGGTATCGATGTCACCCGCAGCCTCAACAGCCTTACCTGACATTGCGAGCACGTTAAACTGGGTCACACGGTCCATACCTGCGATACCAATCGCTGACAAGAGACCACCGATTGTCGTCGGAATGAGACAGACTAGCAATGCAATCAGAGTGGAAATCTCCAATTTCACATTCAAATACTTCGCCATAGGAACCATGGTCACAATAACGATTAAGAAGATCAGTGTCAGTACAGCAAGCAACGTTGTTAATGCAATTTCGTTCGGCGTTTTCTGCCGTTTGGCACCTTCCACGAGTGCAATCATGCGATCCAAGAAAGATTCGCCGGGATCGGTCGTCACTTTGACAACGATATAGTCAGAAGCTACTCGCGTACCGCCTGTTACGGATGAGAAATCGCCACCTGCTTCCTTAATCACCGGGGCGGATTCGCCTGTAATGGCGGATTCATCAATCGATGCCAAACCTTCAATGATTTCACCGTCGGATGGGATGATCTCCCCGATTTCAATCCGGACCACATCTCCTTTACGAAGAGAAGTCGAAGACACTTGCTTATAAGAACCATCCTTTTGAACCAGACGAGCCATTGTATCGGATTTCGTCTTCCGCAGGGAATCGGCCTGCGCCTTGCCGCGACCTTCCGCCAAAGCTTCAGCGAAGTTTGCGAAAAGCAAGGTGAACAGCAAGATCAAGAACACCGCGATGTTATAACCCCGCCCTACTTCTGTGCTGCCAAATAGCTCGGGTGCGAGTGAAAGCAGCAAGGTAATCGCCGTGCCCACCTCAACTACAAACATGACCGGATTCTTCATCATAATCCAAGGATTTAATTTTTTGAACGAATCAACGATCGCTTGATTCATTATTTCTTTTGTCATTGTTTTTTTACGTTCTACAGACATGTAAATCACTCCTCTCTATTACGTCTATCCTTTTAACGCGCCGCCAAATGTTCAGCAATCGGCCCCAATGCCAGCGCCGGGAAGAACGTTAGAGCACCAATAACTAGCATAATCATGATCATAATTCCCATAAATAAAGGCGTATTCGTCCGCAGTGTGCCCGTCGTAACAGGAACGACACGTTTCGTAGCAAGTGAACCCCCAATGGCTAACATCGCGATGATTGAAATGTAACGGCCAAACAGCATGACCATACCGATACCCAAGTTATAGAAGTTCGTATTTGCCGTTAAGCCGCCAAAGGCAGATCCGTTATTTGCCGCACCTGACGTGAAGGCATACAACACTTCCGATAGACCATGCATGCCCTGGTTGGCTATGGAATGAATAGATTCAGGACGAATCAGCGCCCAAGCTGTCGGTGCGAGAATGATGAGCGGATGGATCAGAATCGCAATGGCCGCCAGCTTGACTTCCTTGCCTTCAATCTTCTTACCTAGAAACTCTGGTGTACGACCCACCATGAGTCCACAGATGAACACGGATAAAATCAGGTAAAGCAAACCGTTTAACAAGCCTACCCCTTTACCGCCGAACACATTGTTCAACATCATTTCTGCAAAAGGGGTGATGCTTCCGAGCGGAGTAAGCGACTCATGCATCGCATTCACGCTGCCTGTGGTTGCGGCCGTAGTTACTGCTGTAAATAGGGCAGTCTCAGACACCCCGAACCGGACTTCCTTCCCTTCCATGTTGCCATGCACGCCTAACGCATCTACGGCAGGCACACCTTTATACTCCGCATAGAAAACAGTAGCGAGCATAACTACGAAGATGATCCCCATTGCAGCAAAAATCGTCCAGCCTTGCTTCTTGTTCTTGATCATGAGTCCGAATGCGTACACCAGTGAAGTAGGAAGCAGCATCATACAAATAATGTGGATCAAGTTCGACACAGGCGTTGGATTTTCAAATGGATGCGCAGCATTCGTACCGAACCAACCACCACCATTGGTACCAATATGTTTAATCGATTCCAGAGAAGCAACTAAACCACGGGTAATCGTTTGCCCAGCGCCTTCAATGGTTGTCGCTTGTACCGCTCCCAATAAGGTTTGTGGGATACCTTGAAAAACTAAGACTAGAGCAACAATGAAGCTGAGCGGTAGAAATACGCGCGTAATTGCTCTTGTCATATCCACGTAAAAATTTCCAAGATTATCTTGACGGCCAACTAAACCTCGTGTGAATGCGACAGCGATAGCGAATCCGGTTGCTGCCGATGTAAACATCGGGAACGTAATGCCTACCATTTGAGAGAAATACGATAGTGTATTTTCCCCGCTGTAGGCTTGCCAGTTCGTATTTGTGATAAAGGAAACCGCCGTATTAAAAGCTAAAGCCGGAGGCATATTACCGATATCATCTGGATTAAGCGGCAGAAATTTTTGAAGCCGAAACACGGCATAAATCAGGAGCATCATCACAAAATTAACGAGTAATACAGACCCTAGATACTTTTTCCAACCCATCGCTTCATCTTCGCGGACACCCATGATGCGATAAGATACACGTTCGATAGGGCCAAAAGCACGATCAAGGACACTCTTTTCATAGCTAAACACTTTTACCAAGTAACTACCCGCCGGCTTTACCAAAAGCATGATAATACCCAGTGTGATGACTACTTGTAACAATCCCATCCCCATAGTAGGTTCTCCCCCTGCTTACATAAGCTCATATTCTACACTTAAAATTTCTCTGGCTTCACTAGAACAAAACCGAGATACACCATGATGGCACAGGCAATGAGTCCAATTACAATCATCGAGTTACCTCCTAACATTTTCATTTAAAAGCTAACATCCAAAGATGATGCTTTATGCCTTTTCGCAATATGTTGCAAATCCCCAGAACCCTAGAAATGAAACTACGAATAATAAGATCATCGTTACATCGTTGTACATGACGATCACCGCCCCCTTTCCTGAAATAGTGTAACGCTAGACCATATAAAAAGGGGGTAAAGAATCTATAGCATCCTTATAAAAAAAACATAAAAATTCGTTTACACATGAAAAAGAGCACCTCTCCACTCGTATTAATGAGTAGAATGAAGGTGCTCTCTTTTTTCGGGCACAACTATTTTTTCAAATGATACGGCACGGTCGTTACAATAAGGTTCCGCTTACGCAGCAGAAATGCCCGAATCAGCAAACTCGATTGATTGTGGAGGATGTTGTGCCAGTTTTTCTTAGGGATAAACTGGGGGATGATGACGGTTACCCGGAAATTGGATTCCCCCGCTTTATGATCAACCGTATCAATAAATTTCGTCAGCGGATGAACAATACTTCGATAATGGGAATGTAACGTGACTAAACGCACATCGGGCTGCCACTTATTCCATTTCTCCTCAAACTTTTTCTCATCATCCCGTTCAAAGGCCACATACACCGCGATAATCTGATCTGGGGAAAGCGATTTGGCATAGTTCAACGAATTCTCAACCACATGCGTGAAGCCCGCAACAGGCACGATCATGACATTTCCTTCAATCGGGACCGCTGGTTCACAAGAAGTTAATCGTAATTGCTCGCCGACCGCATCGTAGTGCTTTTTGATTTGATGAAAAATGAAAACCATGAGTGGTAGAAAGATCAGCACACTCCACACTTGTCCAAACTTGGTTATAAAGAAAATCATCATGACAATGAAACTCATGAATGCGCCAACCAAATTAACCGTTAATTTGAGCAACCAGCCTCTCGGCTTCTCCCGCATCCATTTCACCAGCATGCCAGTCTGTGCAAGCGTAAAGGGGATGAACACACCCACGGCATAGAGAGGGATGAGCTGCTCGGTCTGCCCTTTGAATAGGATGATTAATAGCATCGAGGTCACAGCTAGGAAAATAATCCCGTTTGAATACCCCAATCGGTCTCCCCGCATCGTAAACATTCTGGCAATAAATTTATCTTTCGCCAGATTTACCGCCAACAAAGGGAACGCGGAATATCCCGTATTCGCTGCTAGAACAAGAATCATCGCCGTTGTGCCTTGGATAATATAATACATACCATGCCTACCAAACGTTGTAGCTGCGATCTGGGAAACGACGGTTTCCTTTTCGTGTGGCGCGATGCCGTAGTAATAGGCTAAGTAAATGACGCCCGCGAACAAAATAGCTAATAATGTGCCCATTGCCATCAACGTTTTGGAGGCATTTTGCGGGGCAGGTGTCTTAAAATTTGGAATAGCATTCGATATGGCCTCAACCCCGGTTAAAGCCGAGCTACCCGATGAGAAGGCTCTTAGCAATAAAAATAAAGAAATACCCGCGACGGGGGTCCCCAAGGGAGCATGCAAATCAGGAGAGATTTGACCTGTAACGATCTTATATAACCCGACACCAATGAGGATAAACAGCGCCACCACAAACAAATACACGGGATACGCTAAAATAGAGGCCGACTCTGTTATTCCACGAAGATTGAGAATTGTAATAAAGAACACGAGCGCGAGTGCTATCGGTACCGTGTACGGGTGCAAGCTTGGAAAAGCTGACGTTACCGCATCGGTACCCGCGGATATACTTACCGCTACGGTCAATATGTAATCGACCAATAAGGAACCGCCCGCGAACAGCCCAGCATTCATCCCAAGGTTCTCTTTCGAGACGACATAGGCACCTCCCCCTTGCGGATAAGCAAAAATGATTTGCCTATACGACAAAATAAGGGCTACTAAAAGAAACAGAACACCGATAGCGATAGGGATTGTGTACCAAAAAGCGGCTGCGCTAACCGTTATTAACACGATTAGAATCTGCTCAGGCCCATAGGCAACCGAGGAGAGTGCATCGGATGAAAGAATCGCCAGAGCTTTCTTTTTATTAAGTTTCTGCTCCCCTAATTCGTGGGATTTTAGCGGTTGACCAATTAACAAACGTTTTAGGTAAGACAATATGTGCACCACCCAGATGTGATATGTACGTTTCAGTTTGCCCTATTTCTCAAAAACAATTATAAATATTGGAAATCCCATTACGTTAATCGAGTAGGAGGGGACGGCTAGTCCCCGACCTCTCACACCACCGTACTTACCGTTCGGTATACGGCGGTTCATGAAATATTCCGTAATGAGTTGTATTTGTCCAACA
>NZ_JCAUAN010000024.1:0-116508 GCF_059691975.1 Paenibacillus sp. J22FR5
TATGAATCAACGGTTTTAATCAACTTACTTTCTGAAAAATACTGATTTATAAGGTGATGAAATCCTGCGAGTGAGTGAGCATACGTGAGATAAACCCTTAAAACCGAGGGACGGAAAACGATAGTTGAGGGGCTTGCTTCGCGGCAGACCCTCTTTTGTTTATTGAAGCAAAGCGCTGTTATCTGCAATTACAAAAAAAGGATATTGATCATCGTTATTGAACATTACTTTGAAACCATAATTAGAGAATCTTTGAGAACCGGGGGCCATTAAGGTTGACTAGACACATTTTATTTCTTTTCATTATTATTCTTCTAGTATTGTCAGGCTGCAACGGCAACAGTACACTTTCCGAGCCATCTCAGGTCACCGCAAGGGCTGCCGATTCGATGGTATCAACTGCTGTCAAAGGAGCGTCTCCATCCTCTACGCCTACTACGGGACAATCAATACCAAATGGGGCTATTTCTTCAGCCAGCACCTCCCCAACGAAGCCGTCTGTCCCAACGAAATCGGACCCTATTATAGGGGATACATTGAAAGATCAGTCGTTCCAAGTAATTAACGAGAATTTTGGTGATTTTGACTTTATAACCACTGAAGAAAAAGTGAATGGTAAGAACCGGCAGCATTTTTACTACAAAAAAGGGGATTCGGTGGCGGAATTAAAGTATGAACCAGAATCGCCAGAGTCCTTCTATTATGTCTCTGCAGTCTCTTTCCGGGATGTAAGTGGTGACGGAAAGAAGGACATTATCGTGATCGCCGACTACACAACAGGATTTGGGTACATGGGTGCAATCCCTATTTCGCAATTAATAATCTTCAAGCAAACCGAATCCGGGTTTTCAGAGGATCACTCCATTGAAGACAGAGCACGATCTGGGGTCCCATACCGAATACTGACGGTTCAAGATGTGATGATCGGCCTGAAAACTGACCCGAAAGAAAGCTTACCTAACGCATGGCAACGCATCCATCTTGGAAAATATAGGTTGGAGGACTCCGGTGAGCTTGCTGGCTCAACGTTAACCATCAAAAAAGCTTCTGGTGATGGTCTTTTATTCAGTCTCGATGCTTTTTATGCAACAAATAAAGAGGTATTGGAGCAAGGAGGGGTCAATATCGGCACCATTGAGTCGGGAAAAGCTACTCTCTCAGATGCGGATATGATTTTCAAAGATGGGAAGTATGAATTATCTATCTACATGATATCCAGCACAGATCTTTATGTTCGTGACAATGGCCAGCCATACTTCGGACATAACGTGTACGTAAATGGAACCTACAGTCCCAAGTGATCTGTAAGAATAACAAGTCTCTATACAGTTAGCGTGGAGCTACGCTAACGGAGACTATAGCTCAGAACGAACGAGGCTGCCAGCACAAACGGCAGCCTCCATTAACTTAATGGGCAGTTATCTCCACTAACATATGTTAAAATATATAGATTGAATATGCGAAAACGAGTGGCAGAATCATAAATCTAACAGGCAGGAATGTTTATGGTAGAAGCTGTCGAGTGAGGAGTATATGATTTGTTAGCGATAATCATCTTAATTTTAGTAGGATTACTTAACATTATTTTTCCTAAAGTCCCCATAATATTATCGCGGTATATGCTTCGAATTAAAAATGGAAGAATGGAATTTGGCACTGAAGAGCCGACTTTGCTTGGTATTATTTTGAACAGAGTTATAGGAATTATTTTTATTATCCTTAGTCTAATTGTCTTCTACGACACTTATTTAAAGCAGTCTGGTTAAGGTTCGCTCAAATATCGGAAAACGTTTGCTCAAAAAAAATAGGCTACCGAGTTCTTCGGTAGCCTATTTTAGTAACGCGCAGGTTTGTTGAGTATTTCGCCGAATAGAAGTATTAATATGAAATGTTAATTATTGGGGGGATACGAGTGAATACAGAACAATTTAATGAATTAATCGAAACCCTATTTGGTGGACTCCTAAAACAATTTGATTATGGAGAGGAATTTGCATTTTATAACTATGGTACTGATTTAATTCATCGAATTGGGTATGCAACAAATATTACTCCTGAACTTATTGAACAAGCCGCCCAAAAGAAAGTTGATCTTATAGTTACCCACCATGATGCATGGGATTTTGTCTTTGGAATGAAAAAAGAATGTCATATACTTCTGGCATCCTATGGAATCAGTCATTTTTTCGTGCATTTGCCATTGGATTATGCTGAATTTGGCACGTGTACTTCATTATTCAAGGCAATTGGAATAAATAATGTTATTACGGTACTATGCGAAACCATAAAATCGTGGAAAAACTCCGAAAAGCTAATAAAAAGAGTGGGAATTATTACAGGGGCAGGAAACTCTACAAAATGTCTTCGTGATGCCCATAATTCAGAATGCGATGTCTATATTACTGGAGAGAAAATCTTATACACAATCCAGTATGCAAAGTTCATTAAAATGAACCTGATCGTTGGAAGTCACACTTTCACAGAGATTTTTGGTGTGAAATCCCTGTCTGAAAAAATTAAAGAAAAATATGACTCATTAGAGATTATTGAATTAGTAGAAGATCATATTGAATAGATTTGTTGATAAAGTAACGGTTAACGTTAACTCAACATGAAAATTAACAGGCCGCCGCATATCAATAAGAAGGAGTGTGGAAAGTATGTTTCATGTAAAGGATATTTTATCCGATCAGTTATTAGCAAATGCTAATGACCCTAGTTGGTACCTACCATTTTCAGACGCAGTTGAAAATTTGTCAGAGGAAGTAGCGTTTTGGAAACCTAGTGAAGATAGTAATAGTATCGCTGAAATTGTGCAGCATTTACTTTATTGGAATGAAACTTGGCAAACTAGATACCAGAAATCTCATGTCAATGCTGTGCCTTCCATAGGAAATAATAATAAAAGTTTTATAGTTCCCAAAGATCAAAATTTCACTGATTTAAAAGAACGATTATTAGAGGTGCTTTTAAAATGGCAAGATCTACTTACTGAAGAAAAAGTCGAAAGTGATGTGAATGGTTTCCCAATGGCTGCCAAGTGGTGGGAGATACTCGGAAATGTGTCAACTCATAATGCATATCACATTGGTCAAATCTGTTACATTCGGAAGCTACAAAAGAGCTGGAGAGTAGATGCAAACTAAGAAAAAATACCTAGAATAATTAGTGAAGGAGCTTGCAACGCGGCAGCTCCTCTTTTTGTTCATTCAAGTAACGGGCAGGATTGCGTAATAGTAATCGGGAATAAATATAGTGTTATAGCATTACGGGCAGTAATCTTTGACAAGAAGTGTTAAATTTGAGGTGAGCCAAAATGGAGAAATTTTTTAAGCAGTATCTACCATTCCTGATTATCTTGATTTTTGTTGTTTTTATTTTTGTTAAAATAAGCAGTTTTTCGGATTTACCAAAGGGGAATTTTGTACAATCCTTTCCTTCTCCAAATAACAAATATACAGTCAAAATTTACTTAGTTAATGGCGGTGCTACTGTGGACTATGCCATACGAGGAGAAATATCCTACAACTTCTCATTAAAAAAATCCCGAAATATATATTGGAATTATCATGAAGATTCTGCTTCGGTGAATTGGTTAGATAATGAATTAGTTGAAATAAACGGAAGAAAGTTGAATGTACAAACGGATAGTTATGACTTTAGGTACGACAAGTTGTTGATTCAGCTAACGAGAAACTATAGTTGAACAAAGGGAGAGATAAATTTTGTAACAAGTACATGATAATGAAATCTTATCTTATGAAGTCGATTTACAAAATGATCAAATCAAATTACATACTAAATATGATGATAATAGAATAATTGAGGAAACAGATATTGTTTTTACTGAAGTGTTTAATCATTTTTTTGAACACCAATTGAAAGGCAGTATTATTCTTGATATTTATGAATCAGATATTCCTAAATTTATTAAAGGAAATTCTGAACTATTAAGAAAGCAGAAATCCTATGGATGGCCAGTGATGTATGATTCAATTGATGAAATGGAACAAACCTTAATTGAAGGTGGTTATAAATACATTATTCTTATGTCAGCATATGGAATGAACGGTTGGGTATTGGCTAAGAATTATGAAATCATCACAAGAAAGATTAAGTAGTGATTGTATGTTTGCTTTGATGGTAGAGGTAGGGACATGGTATAACAACGTATTCACACTTTGACATTCGGCATGAATCATTTCGCTAATGGGGGACTATAGCATAATGCATCAGGAGATGGATGCCGATCTAATGCATTATTAGGAGGATAACTAGTGAATGAAAATCAATTTTGGTTTTTTAGTAAAAGAGAACTACCAGAGATTACTGAAGACCTGAAACTAAGTCTAAAGTTACCAGACTATTATAGTGACTATGAGGATACATGGGAATGGTGTGAAGCTGTATCTAGAGAGCGAAATGGAACTAATAATTATTTTGATATCGCAAGAGAACACAATTGGAAGCATGGAAAATACGAATGTCCTGTGATATTGTTATTAAAAAATTTACCTTCAAATGTAGAAGAGCAAGGGGAGCTAATAACAAAAAAGTTAAAGGTTTCTGTGTATTATGGCAGTGTAACTTATGAGAATTTTTCAAAATATACATATAATATTTTAAAAAGTTGGGAGTACAAATAAGATTTATTATCATAGTTAATGATGAGGTCATTCAACTAACGGTGAACGATAGTTCAACGAAGACATGAAGGCAGCCGCTAGGTAAGAGGACGACTTCCCATTGGAATAGGATGACGTCCTCTTTTGTAGAGTGCTTCGCGACTTCAAGCGGCATCTCTCCTATGCTAGAAAACCCTCATTCACGATGTTCCGAGGCGTTCTGTCCGCGTACGCCCGAATGTTGTCAAGCAATTCCGTCATGTTAGCTTTCCGAGCGGTATCCGTATACCACGCCGTTCCCGGCGTAAACACAACGTTATCGAGCGTGTATAAGGGGTTTCCGGCGACTTGTGCCACATCGTCAAGGCCCGCTCCCCTGATTCTTCCGTCCTGTAGAAGAGTGAACAATGCTTCTTCGTCCACCAGTCCGCCCCGGCTCGTGTTGATGAACAGGGCCGTCCTTTTCATCGAAGCCAGAAGTTCGGGGGTGATCATGCCTTTCGTCTTTGAATGGAATGGCACATGCAGCGAGATGACGTCGCTTCGCCGAAACACCTCGCGGATGTCCGCCACTTCCACACCCTGGACTGCCCTTCCTGATCTATTCGCGCCGATTACATGCATCCCGAAACCGTGGGCGATTCGCGCCACGGCCTGCCCAATGCGGCCAGTACCGATCAGCCCTAACGTGCGGCCTGCCAACTCGCCTGCCAGGAAGGGGCCGTACACATGGCTCTCCCCCTGCCGGACAAGACGATCCGCCTGAATGATGCGCCGATTGACCGTGAGCATGAGTGCAAACACATGCTCCGCCACCGATTGTGCCGAATATGACGGGCAGTTCGACACTGATATCCCTGCAGCGCCTGCAACCTCGATGTCAACCAAATCGCATCCGGTCATGACGAGGGCGATATGTTTGAGCCTCTGAAGCTTCCAAAACGCCGATTCCCGAAGCGGCGTCCACTCCACAATCGCAATGTCTGCACCCGACAATCTCTGAACGGCGGTCGATTGGTCAGGCCTATCGTAATAAACTTCGAACTCTCCGATTTTCTCCATCTCGCGCACAAAGTCGTCCGGCAGGTAGGTAGGCTCATCCAGATATATTATTCTCATGCCGGATCCATCCTGTTCGTCATTGCTGCCAATTCCAGGATTTTACAGGCCTCGGCAAACATGTCCGGGCATCTGGCAAGCGCAATCCGGATGTATCGCTCCCCCTGTCCGTGGTCATGCCAGTAGAAGTGGTCCCCCGGCAATATCCCTAGTCTTAGCCGTTGCATACGGTCAACCAGGTCCACGCTGCGAAAATTGGGATCCGTTATGCGAAGCCATTCGACGCTAATCGTGGAATCCGTATTGCGCACGGTTAGCTCGGAGTAACGAATCGCTTCCCGCAGAGTTTTGCGGTTTCGGTCAATGGGTTCCCATATGACGGACTGCAGTCCTTCCTGCGCCGTATCTTTCAAATATTCGATCAACAGCTTCAGGATAAACGGGGAAACGTTCAGTAGAATGTCATTGTGAAGCTCGAGCACATCATCGGCCAAATCTTCGCTTATCGCTAGAATGCTGCATTTCAGATCCTGGGTCGGCCACGTCTTTCCCGTATCCTCAACCAACAAATAGCTGATTTTCGATCTCTCCAGCAGTTCGTACTGATCCCATAAAGGTTTTCTTGAGAAAAATCGGAACGTGCAGTCGACGATGAGCAGCTTTCCGTGTCGGCCGCAGAGCGCAACCAACCTCTCCCACTCTTCCCGCGACAGCTCGAAACCTGTGGGGTTGTTGGGAAGCGTGATGAACACCGCGTCCGCCGCGAGACCTGCGAACGTCTCTTCCATCCGGTCAAGGCTGAGGTCCTCCTCATGCAACGGCGTCAAGGCCACGTTTCTCCTCCGCAGCAGGGTCGCCAGATTGTCAAAGCAGGGATGCAGCAACGCGGCGGTCAGCCCCCGCGAAGCCAGAAATGTGGCGATCAAATCAATCGATAATGAAGCGGAATAACAAAACAACGTCCGGTTAAGACCGGCAGCAGTCTGTTGTCCAGCCAAGGCGTAGAAGAGGTGACGGAACTCGTCTTCCAAATCTGATTGCCTGGCCGCTTCCGCCCGATCGAACAAGTCGGGCAGCTGCCCGATAATTTTCTTCTGCGCATTGGTTTGCGGTTGATGGGCATGACCGTCGGCTACATTAAACAGCTGGTTGATGCCTATCGATTCGTATCTCGTTAGATTGGGCAGTCGTTCTATGGATTTCACTCGTCTCACGCTCCGCTTAACAGCATTACGAATCATTCACCCTACACTATATAGGAGTTCCCCTGACGCCGACCTCGTGCAAACGCCTATTTTCCGCCAAATACCCACTCTATCTATTTACTTCCAGCGTAGACTACAGCATATATTCGCTATTAAAGGTGGTTTGTACATGCCGGATCAGAACATCCCCGTCATAGCCGTGACTGGCAGCGCGGGAAAAACGACCACTAAAGAAATGATCGCTTCCATCCTGCGGAGACGGTGGAAGATTTTCAAATCTCCGTCGAACTGGAATTTGCCTACAAGTACCCGCAAGTACGCCAAGCGGATCAATGCGCGGCACCGGGCAGTCGTGCTCGAGTTCGGAATGCTCCGCAAAGGCCATATCCGGGCACATTGCCGTTTGATCAAACCGAGCTTCGGCGTCATCACCAATGTTGGAACGGCGCATATCGGCAATGTCGGAAACCGGGTTCAAGGCATCGCACGCGCGAAATCGGAGCTGATCCGGCACATGCAGGGAACCGGAACGCTCGTCCTGAATGCGGATGACGCGAATTCCAAGCTGCTGTCCGTCAAAGATTTTCAAGGAAAACTGCTTAAAGTCGGCATCCACAGCAAAGCTGACTACAAGGCACTCCACATCCGATCCTCGAGTCGGGGGATTGCTTTCCGGGTTCGGCTGGACGGGAAAGAGGAGGAATTCTCCATTCCATGTCTGGGGGTTCATAATGTTTACAATGCGCTGAACGCGATCGCCGTTACGCACAGCTTAGGGTTGTCAGTGGGTAAAATCCGCAGCGGACTGGCAAAATATTCAATTCCGTACCGAAGATTAGTGAGCACGCAGCTTCCGAGGCGAATCACCTTGATCGACGATACGTTTAGCTCCAATCCCGATGCAACGAAGGCTGCCCTCGACACGCTCGCTTCGATGAGTAGAAAGCATAAAATCGCCGTCATCGGCTATATGAAGGACATGGGAAAATGCGCCCACCAAGCGCATGTTGAGGTGGGGAAATACGCGGCCAAGAAAGAGCTCACCCTGCTGTATACGATTGGAACGCTCGCACGACACGTAGCAGTGGGAGCCAAGAAAGCCGGATTCCCCGCAACCCACATTCGCAGCTTCGTGTCCAGGCCGCAGCTTCATAAAGCGCTTGCAAAGGCGATCAAGCCGGATACTGCAATACTGGTTAAAGGCACTCATTTATTGAAGCTGGAGAAGACAGTCTCCTTTCTGAAATGCAGTCTATCCCGGAAACGGTCTTGAGATATACCAGAATGTTTGTCTACAGACGACAAAGCAAGAAAGACTGCCGGAGCTGTGATATGCTCCCCATACGGTAGACAGGTGAAATAATAAAACCTGCTATCTGTTCATACCCCTGTCAAGTGGACAAATGAAAAAAGCTATGCTGCCAAAGCGCATCGATACTCAATCGGTGCGCGTTTTTTCAGTTTGGATTGAAACCGTTGGTAGTTATAAAAGTAAATATAATCTTCCACGGCTTGATGAATGTCAGTTCCTGATTTACACTGGTTAAGATACAACTTCTCAGTCTTGAGATGCGAAAAAAAGGATTCGATGCATGCGTTATCCAGGCAGGTTGCTTTGCGAGAGTGGCTGCCTTTAACGCCGAATGCTTCTAATCGTGTGTTGTACGCCTGAGACGTATACTGGAAGCCTTGATCCGAATGGAGAACAGCTTCCGCTACGTCTCTTTTTCTTGTCCACTGTTCAACAGTACCAAGCACAAGTTCCACATCGTTTCGTTCAGATAATTGCCAAGCGACAATTTCATTATTAAATAGATCTTGAATAACAGATAGATAATAGAACTTCGAACCATCTGAAATATAAGTAATATCTGTAACCATTTTTTGCTGGGGTGCTGTTGCATGAAACTTGCGTTTTAAACGATTTGGATACACGACAGAAGGCGTGTAATTGGACACTTTATGCTTCCTGCGAATAACCGACTGGATACCAAGTTCCTTCATAAGCCGCCATGCTTTCTTGTGTTTGACGAGATGACCTGCCTCTCCTAATTCATGGCAGACGTAAACCTTTGTTGATCGCAATGATTCTATATTTCATTTCCTCTATCGGTTGTGCTTTTGCACTAAATATTGAAATGTTTATTGCTTTACGATTCATCCAAGGATTTGCAGCTTCTGCCAGACTCGTTATTTCCCGCGCGATTGTTCGTGATATGTATAGTGGAGTTGAAATGACTAAGTTTATTGCACTCCTTACAACGATAAGTAATGTCGCTCCATTAGTTTCCCCGACTGCTGGGAGTACGGTCAGTTCTTTCACTTCATGGGTTGGCGTGTTTATCTTTTTAGCACTTCTAGGAGTATTTTAACGGGCATGACAATAGGGGGAGTAATGGAAACCTTACCTGAACAGCATCGTGTCCCGAGTAACTTCATGGAGTTACTCAGAAACTTAAAGCTTACTTCGAAACCGGACATTTATGGGTTATGCTCTCGTAAATGGAATTTTGTTCGCAGGTGTGTTTGCTTATGTTTCTGGAACTCCATTTATTTATCAAAACATTTTCGGTATGTCACCTCAAGTGTTTTCGGTGATATTTGCCATGAATGGTATTGGAATAATTTTAGGATCTCAACTAGTTAAACAACTGGCAGGACGGATGACCGAACGAGGTATATTTCTGATAGGGTTGTCATTAGCCTTTATTTCTAGCGCTACAGTACTGATTGTAGTCGGTTCTCATGGACCATTATTTGCGCTGGTTATTTCGATCTTTTTATTTGCTGCAACAAACGGAATCATTGGACCAGTTTCTTTTACATTAGCAATGGAGTCGCAAGGGCATATTGCAGGGAGTGCTTCCGCAGTGCTAGGTACCCTTCCATTTGTATTAGGTTCCGTTACTTCCCCGCTAGTGGGAATTGCGGGTGAAAATTCTGCCGTACCATTTGGAGTCATTATTTTTATAACCAGCTTATTGTCCATCATCTCCTATGTAATTTTGGTTAAAAAGTCTAACACAATAACCTCTTCTAATCTAAGTGAAGGTTAATAATGAATGGATTCTGCAGCAGACCACAACCAACCAATTGACGTAATAAAGCAATGAAGAAATCACAAGTATCGAATTATTTGTAGAGGAAGGCTGTAAAAATATGAGAAACACATGGAAAATTTACATGCTCGGCCTCATTACCTTCATGGTTGCTACAACGTATTCAAGCAATGTTAGGGACGTTTGCGAAGAGCTGGTCGCCAGCTATCTGGAGTGTAACCGGATGTAGTTTTACAGCATCAATCCCCTGCAGTCGATAAGGGCAAAAGACACTCATTTTCGCGAGGTTAAGACAAATCTTAAGGACAATTTATACCGAATCGTAACGTTACAAGACGGATGCTCGAGGGCAACCGTCTTTTATTTTGTCGGCAAGTCGATGCGAGCATGCAAATGGTCGACCTCATATCACGAATAAGTCGACATTCTGTTGGATGATAGAAGTAGGAATCCTTTAAGATAGTCTATAATGGGGTATCATGGGCATTTGAGACAAAAAAAGGAGCGATCTCGATGACAAACAGTGTTTTTCGGCTCACCTGGAATTCCATTCGTTTCAAGCTGGTCGCCGGTTTGCTGCTGATCACGCTGCCGACGGTTGCGTTCCTAATCTACAACAACGACTATGCGATCCGCGTCGTCCACAACCAGGTTGCGGAATCCAGCCGCAGTCTGATCTCGATGTATATGGCCCAAATCGACAATAACTTGAACGACGTCGACAAGTATTTGACGAACCTCGTCGTGAATGACAAGGATCTTCAGGAAATGGAATACCGTTCCTCGGAGCAGGATCGTACCTTGGCCAAAGTCCGTTTGGACCACAAGCTGAACGGAGATATCGCGACGTTCCAGTCTGTTGATTCGATGTTCGTGTATTCGATACCCGGACAGGATTACTTCGAGGTGTTTCAGGATTTTGAGAGCGTGCAGGAGAGGGAAGAGGTCAGGAGCTACATTCGAGGCTTGCTTCGCGAGCTTCAAAGTACAGGTGAATTCAAGATTCGAAAATGGTACGTCAAACAAATCGGCCAGAGCTACTACTTATTTCGGGTGCTGCAGACGAGCGAGGCCTATGTGGGCGCGTGGGTAAATATCAATAAGTTGTCGATCCCGCTGGATTTGCTCAAACTCGGGGAGAACGGGGTTTCCCTTCTCACTGACGAGAACGGCACGCCGTTGACGCATGCAGACGCCGTGCGGGAGAACGGCATCGACTTAACTCGCGGCATCCAGCAGTATTATTTATCCGGAAAACCCAATCCATTCCTGGTCGTAGGCGAGAAGTCGGCCAAGGGCAATTTCAGTCTCATTGCCCTCATTCCGGACAAGTATATTTTGGAGAATTTACCTTATCTAAGGAAAATAGCTTCCATGATCCCGATCGCCGCGATCATCCTGGTGCCCGCCTGCCTGCTTCTGCTGCGGAAGATGGTGCTAAGGCCGCTCAACCGGATAATGACGGCCATGAGAAGAATCGGAGAAGGGAACTTGAACACCCGGATCGACCCGTATCCGACGTCTGATGAATTCCGGATCGTGAACGAAACGTTCAACAAGATGATCAAACACGTTCAGGAGCTGCGCATTCACGTCTATGAAGAACAGTTGAGCAAGCATAAGGCCGAGCTTCAGCACCTTCAGCTGCAGATCAACCCTCATTTTTTCATGAATTCCTTGAACATTATCTATAACCTGGCTCTTGTCAAAAATTACGGGCTGATCCAGGAGATGGCACTCAGCTTGGTCCAATATTTCCGCTACATGTTCCGAAGCAATTTGACGTTCGTGCCCCTGAAAGACGAGCTTCAGCATGTACGCAATTATATTCGCATCCAGGAGCTGAGGTTTCCCGGCAAGCTCGTCTTCGAGGTATCGGCTCCCGATTTCCTGCTGGATACGCGGATTCCGCCGCTGATCGTCCAGACGTTCGTCGAGAATTCGATCAAGCATGCCGCAATCGTCAGCTCTTCGATCCAGGGCGCCATCCGGATCGATCTGGACGATTCCGGCCCGGATCCCCGGCTTTTGATCGAGATTCGGGATACCGGCAAAGGCTTCGCGGAGGAGATCTTGGAGCAAATTCGCGCTGGAAAAAGAATAGAAGACGAACAGGGAGATCATATCGGCATTTGGAACGTGAAGCGGCGGCTCGGCTTGCTATACGGGGACGAAGCCCATATATCGTTCTCGAACGTCGAGCCATCAGGAGCTCTCGTCGAGATACTGCTCCCCCTGAACCCGGAATCGTAGAAAGGAGAATAACGAACATGTCCCGATTGCTGCTCGTAGACGACGAAGTTCATGCTGTGGAAGGCATCAAAGCGGCTGTAGACTGGGAGAAGCTTGGCATCTCCGAGGTGCTTACTGCTTACGACATCCATCAAGCAAGAGAAATCTATAACGAAAATAGCCCCATAGACATTATGCTGTGCGACATCGAAATGCCCATGGGCAGCGGCCTGGAGCTGCTGGGCTGGGTCAAGAAGCATTCTCCCGATACGGAATCGATTTTTCTGACCTGCCATGCGGATTTCCATTACGCCAAGCAGGCAATCCAGCTCGGCAGCTTCGATTACTTGCTGAAGCCGGTGCCGATCCCCGAACTGGAAAGCGTCATCGCTAAAGCAATCGATAAGAAGGCCGAGGAAAGCAAAAAAACGGAGTTCAGCCAATACGGCCAGTATTGGATCCAGCATCAGCCGCTGCTCATTGAACGGTTCTGGCTGGACATCTTGTACCGGTCGATTCCTTCACGTCCGGAGACGATCCGCATCGCCGCGGAGGATCGGAACATCCCCTACGCGGAGCAAATGAGATTCGTACCGGTAATGATCACTGTGAAGCGGTGGCACAAAAGCTTGAATATGCGAGATGAGAAGATTCTTGAATACGCGCTCCGGAATTCCGCTGAAGAACTGCTTCTTAAGCTGGGCAGTTACGGACAGCTCCTTCCCTTAAGCAAGGGCAGCTTACTTGCCATCCTTTCCTTCGAGTCGTGGACGGACAATGAAGCGCAGCGGCTAAGGCAAAGCTGCGAGGCGTACATTCGCTCGTGCCGCCAATATTTCTATTGCGATCTGAGCTGCTATGTCGGCAATCCGGCCCATGCGCACGAATTACCGGCGATGACCGATCGGCTGCAGGAGCTTGATCGAAACAATGTCGCGTTCGATAACCTCGTCCTTCTGCTGGAAGGACAACCGTCCGCGCCGTCCGCCCTATTCGAGCCGGAGCTGCAGGTATGGTCCGTCATGCTGACGGAGGGTTCCCCTGAGAAGCTCGCTGAAGAAGTCGCCCGCTACTTGAACGGGTTAACCCAGGTCGCCGGGTTGGATGCGAAGCGGCTGCACCAGTTCCTCCAGGATTTCATGCAGATGGTGTATTCTTTCTTGCAGTCGAAAGGCATTCAAGCCCGTCAGCTGTTCGGTGACGATGAGTCGATGGAGATGTCGCTGCATGCATCTCGTTCGGTTAAGGATATGATCGATTGGAGCCGCCAAATCGTCGCCAAAGCGACGGAATACGTCCGGTCGGTTGAACGATCCGCGTCCGTCGTCGACCGTGCGACAGGCTATGTCGCCCAGCATCTGGACAAGTCGTTGACGCGGGACGACATCGCCAAACATGTCTATCTGAATCCTGATTACCTGGATAGAATTTTCAAGAAAGAGACGGGGATTTCCGTCACAGAATATGTCGTCCAGGAGAGGATGGCTGTCGCCCGTCGGCTGCTAAGCAATTCCAATCTCCCGGTATATGCGGTGGCGCTGCAGGTCGGATTCACGAATTTCTCGCATTTCGCGCGCATTTTCAAGAAATATACGAACCGCAGTCCGCTCGAATTCCGGCATGAAGAATTGATCCGTTCCAATGACCGATAGGAGAATCGATAGAGGTCGACCACATGTCATTCGAAAGTCGACATCTCGGTAGTTGACGTTTCTGCGATGAATTATGATGGTTATAGATTCGAACCGGGAATACGGCCGAGAGCCAAACGAACCGTACCGAATCCAATTACAAAGTAACGGAGGGGTCACATGAAACGGAAGTTAAGTTGGATCAGCGCTTTACTCGCCATCACTCTTTTACTTGCCGCATGCAGTACGAACAAAGGCTCGAACGAAGCGGCTAGCTCGACATCAAGCGGGGCGGCTCCGGCTGCGAGCGAGGACGCCGGAGAACCTTACCAATTGACGATGGCGTATTTCTCCTTCGGCAGCGTACCGAAAGACCAACTGCTCGTGGAGGAAGAAATCAACAAGATTACGAAAGCCAAGCTGAATACGACCGTGAAATTGCTGCCGATCAGCATTAGCGCCTGGACAAACCAAGTCAACCTGATGCTGACGAGCAACGAGAAGCTTGATGTGTTGCCGCTCTTCGGGAGCTCGTACGCGAATCAAGTCTCGAAAGGCCAAATGGTTCAGATCGACGATCTGCTCTCGAAGTATGGGAAGGGGATTGAGAAGGCGCTCGGTCCGGATTACGTTAACGCGGCCAAAATCAACGGCAAAACCTATGCCGTACCTTCCATCCGCGATTTGGCCCAAAGCTACGGCTTCGAGATCCGTAAGGATCTCGTGGACAAATACAATCTGAATCTGGGTCAAGTGAAGAAGTTGGACGACCTGGTGCCGATTCTAAAGACGATCAAGGAAAACGAACCGAAAATGATTCCGCTCATCAACTCCGCCGGCAATTCACCGATCACTCCTTTCAGCACGCGGGATTCGCTCGGCGACGATATGGGCGTGCTGCTGAATAACGGCCAGGACTTGAAAGTCGTGAACTGGTTCGAAACGGAAGAGTACGCGGCCAGCCTGAAGATGATGAGAGAATGGTACCAAGCTGGATACATCGCCAAGGACGCGATCACCAACAAGGAATCTTCGTCTGACATCATCAAAGGCGGCAAAGGCGCCGGCAACCTGGCAAACATGAAACCGGGCTACGATGTCCAAGAAACCCGTCAATCCGGAATGCCGATCGTTTCCGTCGAGATGATGCCGCCGGTCGCGAAGACGAACACAGTCACGAATGTTATGTGGGGAATTGCGAAGAACTCGGAAAACCCGAAGAAGTCGATGCAATTCCTAAATCTGATGTATTCGGACAAGGCGCTCGTCAATCTGCTGGACTGGGGAATCGAAGGCAAACACTACGTGAAAGTATCCGATAACGTCATTGATTACCCGCAAGGCGTAAACGCGGGCAACGTCGGCTATTCGGGATTGGGATGGTTGTTCGGCAATCAGTTTCTCTCCTATATCTTCAAGGGAGACGACGAGCAGCTCTGGGAGAAGATGAAGCAATTCAACGCGAACGCGATCAAGTCGAAGGCGCTTGGCTTTACGTTTGATTCGTCCGCGGTGAAAACGGAATTTGCCGCCGTTACTAACGTGTTCAGCCAATACCGGATCGCGCTCGAATGCGGAGCTTTGGATCCGGATAAAGTGCTCCCCGATTTCATCGCGAAGCTGAAGGACGCGGGCATCGGCAAGATCATCGCCGAGAAGCAGAAGCAGCTGGACGCATGGGCTGCCTCCAAAGGCAATTAAGCAAAATCATATAACTCTATGACGTATATGCAATCCAATCAGCTGCATAGTTGATTGGATTGCGTTCTTTCCGGCAATCTAATCAACTCATGAAAGGGTAGTGAACATCATGGGCTCCACGGCCAAACGATGGAAAAAGTTCGCACCGCTGTTCCTGCTCATGCTGCCGGGGCTCGCGTATTTGATCATCAACAACTACTTGCCCATGTTCGGGATGATCATCGCCTTTAAGGATATCAATTTCGCCAAAGGAATTTTCGGCAGCGATTGGGTAGGGTTTAAAAACTTCGAATATTTGTTCAAGACGCAAGACGCTTATATCATTACCAGAAACACGATCCTGTACAACGGTTTGTTCATTGTCATCAATACGATCGGGGCAGTCGGAATTGCGATCCTTCTGAATGAAATCCGGAGAAAGTTTTTCCAACGATTCTATCAGAGCATCATCATCCTGCCTCACCTGATCTCGATGGTTATCGTCAGCTATCTCGTGTACGCCATGCTTAGCAGCGACACGGGACTGATCAACAAATCGATTCTCCCGCTGCTTGGCATGGAAGATATCTCGTGGTACTCAAGTAAAGAATATTGGCCGTACATCCTGACGGCCGTAAACATTTGGAAAGGCATCGGCTATCTGAGCGTCGTCTATTTGGCATCGATCATCAGCATCGATCCCGAGTATTACGAAGCTGCCACCCTCGACGGTGCGTCGAAATGGCAGCAAATCCGCTCCATCACGGTCCCGCTCATCACACCGGTCATCACGATGATGTCGCTGCTGGCGATCGGCCGAATTTTCTACTCCGACTTCGGTCTGTTCTACCAGGTGCCGATGGACTCGGGCGTCCTGTCGGAGACGACGAACGTTATCGACACGTACGTATACCGGGCGCTGATGAATTTGGGCGATATTGGCATGTCGTCGGCCGCGGGCGTCTATCAATCGATCGTCGGGTTCTTGCTCGTGATCTTATCTAACTATACGGTCCGCAAATTCAGCAAAGATAATGCTCTATTCTAGACGGAGGTGAAAAACAATGGCGTACGATAGCAGATGGATCAGGTGGACCGCCCACACCGCACTTTTGGGCTTCTCGGTCGTTTGTCTCATTCCCTTTATTCTGCTGATCATGTCCTCGGTATCGAGCGAAGACAGCATCATCCAGCACGGTTATTCATTTTTCCCGGAACATTTCAGCGGCAAGGCGTTCGAATACCTATGGGCACACAGGGGAGAGTTGGGACGCGCGTACGGCGTGACCGTGTTCATTACGGTATTCGGCACCGCGGCCAGCCTCGCGATGACGTCAATGCTCGCGTACCCGATGTCGAGGCAGGATATCCCGATGAAGAACTTCTGGGCATTCCTCGTATTCTTCACGCTGCTGTTCAACGGAGGGCTTGTCCCGTCCTATATCATCTACACGCAGGTGTTCGAGATCAAGAACACGATCTGGGCACTGCTCGTGCCGGGCCTTCTCATGAATGGCTTCAACGTGCTGCTCGTCCGGACGTTCTTCATGACCTCAGTTCCGCCGGCTTTGATCGAGGCCGCTCAAATCGACGGTGCGGGAGAGATCAAGGTGTTCTACAAAATCGTCCTCCCGCTTTCGATGCCCATCATGGCCACGATCGGTTTGTTCGAAGCGATTCTTTACTGGAACGACTGGTTTAACGGCATGACGTATGTAACCAATCCGAAGCTTTTCAGTATCCAGAACATTCTGAACCGCATCATCTCGGACATTCAGTTCCTGTCGAGCAACAGCAACCTTTCGTCGACTGCGAGCAGTAAGATGGCGGAGCTGCCGAGCACGTCCGTCCGGATGGCGATCGCCGTCGTCGGGGTGCTTCCGATTCTGATTGCGTACCCGTTTTTTCAGAAGTATTTTATCAAGGGCATTACGATCGGCGCTGTGAAATAAAGGGTTTGTTCAAGGCAAGTCGACTTATTCGAGGAGTGGTGATGGATGATTGGGATTTGGAACGCGAGACTCAAGTTGAATGGGTCGACAGTAAAAATGATTTTTTCGGTGGAGGTGAACGAAGGGTACAGGCTGATCGTGAATATGGAGCCGACCCCGTCCTTCATCCAGCCGATGGACGCGGCCGTCGAAGGGAATCAACTGACGGCGTCCGGACGCACTTTTTTCTCGACCGATCCGGTGATCGTCTCGCTTGAGTTCGAGGAAGAGACGTTCAGCGGCACGGTCACGCTCCCTTTCGCGGGCGAGATTCAAGTTCGCGGCGTGAGGGGGCGGGGCGCGTCCTTGGCTGCGGAGCTCATTCCTCTTGTGGCTCCGTACCGGAAATCGGACGTGAAACCGCGGTCGGACGAGGATATTCGCCGGGAAGTTGACCGGCTGCTAACCAGGATGTCCATCGCCGATAAGATCGGGCAGATGAGCCAGGTTGGGGCGTCCGACTTCTCCTTCGGCTCTGACGTAGAATCCGAGCCTACGGAGAAAATGGTGGCGGAAGGAAAAGCTGGATCGATTCTCGGCGCCTTCGACAGCAAACGGGTATTAGAGCTTCAGAAAATCGCCGTTGAGCAATCGCCGCACGGCATTCCGCTCCTGTTTAATGCCGACGTTATCCACGGCTTCCAGACGATTTTTCCCGTGCCGCTAGCCTGGGCGTGCAGCTGGGACATGGATGCGATCAAGCAGGCTTGCGCCATCGCGGCTAAGGAAGCGTCGGCTTCCGGGACCATGTACAACCACGGTCCGATGGTCGATATCTCGCGGGATCCCCGCTGGGGACGCGTTGTCGAAGGAGCGGGCGAGGATCCTTACTTGGGCGCGCTTATCGCGAAAGCCCAGGTCGAAGGATTTCAGGGAGACAGCCTGTTCGACCGCGAGACGATCATCGCTTGCCTGAAGCATTTTATCGGTTACGGCGCGGGGGAGGGCGGACGTGACTACAACACGGTCGACATCTCCGAAGGGACGCTGCGGAACGTTTACTTGCCGCCGTTTAAGGCGGGAATCGATGCGGGTGCGGGTTCGGTCATGAACTCCTTCAACATCTATCAAGGTGTTCCGGTCGCAGGGAGCTCCGATCTGCTGAAAGACCTGCTCCGGGATGAACTCGGTTTCGACGGCATCCTGATATCCGATTACGGAGCGATCGAGGAAATCTTCGTCCATGGCGCGGCCCAAGACGCGGAAGAAGCGTCCAAGCTCGCCTTGAACGCGACGATGGACATCGAGATGGTGACGCGGTTGTACTACAAGCATCTGCCCGGGCTGATCGATAAAGGCCTCGTGAAGGAAGAACAGCTGGACGAGGCCGTGCGGCGGATCCTGACTTACAAGTACAAAATCGGCATCATGGACGATCCGTTCCGGTACGTGCAGCCGGAGAAAGAGATGGAGTATCACTTCAGCGCGGCGCACCTGGAAGCGAGCCGTGACCTCGCCCGCAAGTCGGTCGTCCTGCTCAAGAACGACAGTGTGCTGCCTCTTGCGAACGACGGACGTAAAGTCGCGCTCGTTGGACCGTTCGCTGCCAGCAAGGATCTGCTTGGCCCGTGGCAGTTCTCCCGATACAGCATCGAGACGATCACCGTGAAGGAAGGGATCTCCGGGAAAGGATTGGATCAGCACCATCTGCTCGTTGCGGCGGGCTGCGGTGTCGACAACGAAATCGAAGGCGGGTTCGAACGGGCGATCGCCTGCGCGAAGGAGGCGGACGTCGTCATTCTGGCGCTCGGCGAGGACAGCAACATGTCGGGCGAAGCCGCGTCGCGGACGAACATCGCGCTGCCTAAGGTTCAGCAACGGCTGGCGGAAGAGATCGTTAAGCTGGGCAAGCCGACGGTGCTCTTGCTCGTGAACGGCCGCCCGCTCGTGCTGGATTGGTATGAGCGGAACGTGGGCGCGATCGTAGAGACGTGGTTCTTAGGCTCGCAGGCCGGCCATGCGATCGCCGACGTGCTGTTCGGCGACTACAATCCTTCCGGCAGGCTGACGATGAGCTTCCCGCAGCATGCGGGTCAGGTACCGATATATTACAACCATTTCAACACCGGGCGTCCTGTCACGCCGGAAAACAAGCATATGAAGTTCATTTCTAAATACTTGGACTGCCCGAACGAACCTCTGTATCCGTTCGGCTACGGACTCAGCTATACGACTTTCGAGTATTCGGAGCTTCGTCTGGACAAGGCTGAGCTGACCCGTTCCGGTGAGTTGTTGTTAAGCGTCAGTGTAACCAATGCCGGCGATCGAGCGGGAGAAGAAACCGTCCAGCTGTACATTCAGGATGTGCACGGCAGCGTCGTGCGGCCGGTCAAGGAGCTGAAGGGCTTCCGAAAAATACGGCTGGAGCCGGGGGAAAGCAGCGAGGTCGTGTTCACTATTACCGAAGAGGATCTCAAGTACTACCTGCCGGACCGAAGCTTCCGTGCGGAGACTGGTGGGTTCCGGTTGTACGTCGGACCGAACTCCAGAGACGTGAAGGAAGCGGCTTTCAAGCTGATTGAAAGCTGATCAAGCATGACAAAGCAGATATAATGGGAGGAAACGAAATGGAACGCGACTTGAAGACATTGATTTCTCAGATGACGCTGGAGGAGAAAGCCGGCATGTGCTCCGGGCAAGACTTCTGGCGGCTGAAAGGGATCGAGCGGCTCGGCATCCCGTCGATCATGGTGACCGACGGCCCGCACGGCCTGCGCAAGCAGAAGGAAGGCGCCGACCACGTCGGCCTGTTCGACAGCGTGCCGGCGACCTGCTTTCCGTCCGCGTCCGGCGTGGCGAGCTCGTGGGACCGCGAGCTGATTGAGAAGATGGGGCAGGCACTCGGCGAGGAATGCCAGGCCGAGGACGTTGCCGTCCTGCTCGGGCCCGGTGCGAACATCAAGCGTTCGCCGCTGTGCGGCAGGAACTTCGAATACTTCTCGGAGGATCCGTTCTTGTCCTCCCAGATGGCCGCGCACCACATCCGTGGGGTGCAGAGCCAGGGCGTCGGTACGTCCCTCAAGCATTTCGCCGCCAACAACCAGGAGCATCGCCGGATGACAAGTGATTCCGTTGTCGACGAGCGGACGCTGCGCGAGATTTATCTCGCGAGCTTCGAGGGCGCGCTCAAGATGTCGCAGCCGTGGACAGTCATGTCCGCCTACAACAAAGTGAATGGGGAATATGCTTCCGAGAACGAATATTTGCTGACGGACATTCTGAAGAATGAATGGGGACACGAAGGCTTCGTCGTTTCCGACTGGGGCGCCGTCAACGAGCGAGTGGACGGTTTGGCCGCGGGCCTCGAGCTCGAGATGCCGGCGAGCGGCGGGGCGGGAGACCGGAAGATCGTCGAAGCGGTTCGCGCCGGGAAGGTGTCCGAGGAGAAGCTGGACCGGGCGGTTGAGCGGATTTTGCGGATTATTTTCAAAGCGGTGGACAGCAAAAAGCCGAACGCCAGCTACGATCCCGAGGCGCATCATCAGCTTGCCAGAGTCGTCGCGCGAGAAAGCATGGTGCTGCTGAAGAACGAAGGCGGCACTCTTCCTCTGGCTAAAGAAGGCAGCATCGCTGTCATTGGGGCGCTGGCTGTGAAGCCCCGATACCAAGGCGGCGGAAGCTCGCATATCAAGCCGACGAAGCTGGAGGATATCCGTGAAGAGCTCGCGAAGTCGGCCGGCAGTGGGGCGCAGATTTCCTACGCTCAAGGCTATGATCTGGACAGCGACGCTTCTGACGCTAAGATGGTCGAGGAAGCGATCCGTGCCGCAGCGCAAGCGGATGTTGCCGTTCTGTTCGTCGGCTTGCCGGACCGTTACGAGTCTGAGGGGTACGACCGGACGCACCTGCGCTTGCCGGCCAACCAGGTCGAGCTGATTCAAGCGGTGGCTGCTGCGCAGCAGAAGCTGGTCGTCGTCCTCAGCAACGGCTCGCCGGTGGAGATGCCTTGGATCGGAAGCGCGAAGGCGGTGCTGGAGGCGTACCTGGGCGGCCAGGCGCTCGGCGGCGCGATCGCCGATCTGTTGTTCGGGGACGCGAACCCGTGCGGCAAGCTGGCCGAAACATTCCCAACTAAGCTTGAGGACAACCCGTCCTATTTATTCTACTTCGGCGAAGGTGACCGGGTGGAATACCGGGAGGGCATCTTCGTTGGGTACCGGTACTACGACACGAAGAAAGTCGAGCCGCTGTTCCCATTCGGCCATGGCCTCAGCTACACGACATTCGGTTACTCCGATCTTTCGATCGCGAAGAAGGAAATCCGCGACGACGAGCCGCTGGACGTTCAGGTGAAGGTGAAGAACACGGGAAATCGTTCCGGTAAAGAAATCGTTCAGCTGTTCGTCCGCGACGTAGAAAGCAAGGTGATCCGGCCGATGAAGGAGCTGAAGGGTTTTGCGAAGGTAGAGCTTGCGCCAGGCGAGCAGAAGACCGTGACGATCACGCTCGACAAGCGCTCGTTCGCCTATTACGACGTCGATTCGAAGGATTGGCGCGTCGAGACGGGCGAGTTCGAGATTCTGATCGGGAAGTCCTCGCGGGACATCGTCCTAGTGGATACCGTTCGCATCGAATCGACGGCGGCCATTCGGGCGAAGGCGACCCGCAACTCGACTGTCGGAGATTTGCTCGCGGATCCGGCAACGCAGCCGGTCATCGAGCACATCTTGAAGCAGCGGAATCCATTCGGCGCTGCAGGAGAGGATGCCGGCGATGCGTCAGACATGATGGAGGCGATCATGAAGTATTTGCCTTTGCGCGCCTTGATCGCATTCAGCGGCGGTGCCATGACAGAGGAGCATCTTGAGCGGATCTTGGCGCAATTGAACGGAGAAGTCGAGTTGGCTTCAGGTGACTCGAGTCGCCGGTGAGCGTAAGATCATTTTTCTAAATTGAAATCAATAAACGAGAAAAGCCTCTTCGCGTGCGTGGGGGCTTTTCCGTTCTTGAAGCGAACGCCATTCGCCATAGTTCGAGAACCGGCTGTCGAAGATTCAGAGACTTTCATATCAATTCTAAAAGGAGAAAATTTGATGACATTGCCACAATTGTTAAAAGAAGACGGAGTCTATAACCTTTATGTTGATGGTAAACCCTACATCGCTTTAGCTGGCGAAATTCATAATTCCAATTCCTCAAATCTGAACTACATGAAAGAAAAGGTATGGCCACATCTCAGAGGCCTACATCTAAATACAGTAATTTTGCCGGTTTTTTGGGAATTAATTGAACCCAATCAAGGAGAATTCGATTTTCATTTGGTAGATGGAATCATCGATCAAGCAAGGGAAGAGAATGTGCGTTTGGTGTTATTGTGGTTCGGATTATGGAAGAATGGAATTTCCAGTTATGTCCCTGGCTGGGTGAAGAAGGATTACCAAACCTATTTCCGAGCCGTATATAAAAATAATGAACCGTCTGACACTATTTCGCCGTTGTGCGTGAATGCGGTAGAAGCCGACGCGAATGCTTTCTCACAGCTTATGGCTCATTTGAAAAAGGTAGACGGTGACCGGCATACGGTCATCATGGTTCAAGTGGAGAATGAAATCGGGTTTCTCGGCAGCGACCGGGATTATTCCGATCATGCGAACGCTGAATTCAATCGTACGATCCCAACCGAGGTTGGATCTCTTTACGGAATTGGCGGTACGTGGGGGGAAGCATTCGCGGAAGATGCGGCAGAATACTTCATGGCTTATTATTATGCCCGAGCGGTCGAACAAATAGCGAGCGCGGGTTCCAAGGTCTACCCATTGCCGCTATTTGTCAACGCTTGGTTGGAGCAATTTCCTTGGAGACCCGGGACATACCCGAGCGGGGGACCGATTGCAAAGGTGATGAATCTATGGAAGGCAATGGCTCCGACCCTTTGTCTGTATGCACCGGATATCTATTTGCCCAATTTCGCCGAGGTTTGCGAGGAATACACGGCAAACAATGACAATCCTCTATTTATACCCGAAGCTAGAAGGGATATTGAATCGGTTACGAATGTTTTTTATGCGATTGGAAAGCATGATGCTTTATGTTATTCGCCTTTCGGTATTGAAGATTTCCTCGCTCCACCCTTGGATGACGGCAGTCAGATCGATATAGGTCTTCTGATGGCTCTCAATATAGACATGTCCGGCTTTAACCTGAATGGAACCGGTCCCTATCTTGCACGCAGTTATGAGTTACTAGGAAATATGTTGGGTGTCATTCAGAAGTATCGCGGAACAGGCAAAATGACGGGATTTCTCCAAAACCATGATCGAGGGTGTATTTTATCCTTCTCCAAATATGATATAAAAGTGTCCTACAATCGTCAGCAAGAAGGCAAGCCGGTATCAGGTGGACTTGTGATTGAGGTCTCAGACCATGAATTTATTTTCGCCGGGATCGGATTTTCAGTAGAGTTTTTGCCGAAACGCGGGGATTCAGGGAAGGTAAGTTTTATCCGAATTGAAGAAGGAACGTTTGTACAAGATGAATGGGTTTACGGACGCGTACTTAATGGTGACGAAGCTGCTTATAGAATGAAAATCGGGAACAATCCTGCCGCGTTGCGAGTGGAGATGTATCAATACCGATAGTGGATCTGAGCAAATAGTGGTGGACCAAAAGTCATTTCAGCTTCTGATGGCAGGTTGCTAAAAGTGACCTTTGTTCCTAGGGAATTTGATTTTGGCCCTTTAGAGACCTCAGAGAAAAGGACTATTAAAATTAAACTTCTTATTGACGAATCACTGTGAGACTTGATGGTGGATTTTTGCGGAGAAGAAAGCGTGGAGTCCTACGAAAATAATAAATTCATAGTTTCACTTTCCATTCATAGAAAATGACTATGGGTATGGTTTTTTACTGAGCTTTGGTGAGAAATGTCAATGTATAGAATCTGAACATGTCCGAATGGAAAATATTCGAAGAATTAAAATATATTAGACATTTATGGAAAAAATACACTCTAAGATAACCGAGAAATGCCGAAAAGTAATAAGCCAACAACCGGTCGGAAGCTTTCAGGCTTGGTTTCTGAATTTATATTGTCGAGGCGAGATGCCGACGAATTTTTTAAATTGACGCATGAAATGGGTGTCGTTCTCATAGCCGCACATTTTGGAAATGTCGGTAATCAATAATCCACTATGATCCAAAAGATACTTCGCGTAATCAAGTCTGGCATTAATGATGTCAGTAATCACGGAGCATCCGAATAAGTTCTTATAGATATGCTGGAAATACGATTTGCTCATATTTAAGTGGGAAGCCAGCTCAGGCACGGAAACGTTCTTATTGGGAGAACTGTACAACTCGTTACGCAACTCGGAGAACTGAGAGTAATACCGGTTAAGTTTGTCGGGATGAGCGGTTCGTTCCCGCAAATCGCTCAGCTTCATAAAAAAGGATCGTAGATCGCAGTCGATAATCCTGTCGCGCAGTGGTCCGCCTAGACGTAATGTACTCTGCAAGTCCATTATGCATTTGGAGATCAGCAGTGGATCAGGAGCTTTAATCGGTGTGTCCATGGGGAGATTCAATTGTAGAAGAAATTCTTGTATGTCATCTCCCTTGCAATGAAACCAGTCATTGATAAACGGGTTTTCAAAATCACGGTAGTAATAGGACGAAACGGGCTGAAATAAGATGAACGAGTTTTTATCGACGGTAAAAGAGCTGCCGTGCAGATTCACCTCGGCACTGCTTTTAAAGAATACAAAGGCGTAATTTCCCGAGCCATTCGGTCGGTTAATCATGATACCGTCATAGTGAACGAAATGATACCCGCAAGTAATCAACTCAAGCATACGAACACTCCCCAAGAGCACGATAGGTTAGTTTTTGACTATTATAGTTCATTGAATGCGAAGGAACAACCATCTATAATACCGGGATATAGGAGAACAACTCGTTCTCTCTATTTCAACACTTGGAAGTAAGAGGATGACATTATGATCAATTCCAGATTGTCTTCCATAATGTGAAATCGGGAGCGGTTTTGGTAGAAATACAATTCCATTAGAGCTAGGAAGGTGACAAGGCGTGAGGATAGTGGGTGTAAAGGAAACGAATATCAAAATGGCTGCAGGCGAACCTCTGAACCTGCCGCAACTAGTCGAGGTCGAGCTGGAGGGCGGAATGGTTGAAAGATTTCCGGTCAGCTGGGAGCCTGTGAACCCATCGCTTTTGGAGAAGTCGGGAAGCATTATCGTAGCGGGGACCGTGGAGGGGGACAATTATCCGAACCCGCTGGTTCCGAATCGTGCTGATCCTTATGTGCTGAGGCATACGGACGCATATTATTATTTTACCGGGTCCGTACCGGAGTATGACCGGCTAGTGCTGCGGAGATCTCGAACCGTCGACGGTCTTTCGACCGCTGAGGAGACTGTCATCTGGACCAAGCACGAAGAAGGAGAGATGGGCAACCATATCTGGGCGCCGGAGCTTCATAGGATCGACGAAAAATGGTACATCTACTTCGCAGCTGGCACTGCGGAAAACAAATGGGACATCCGTATGTACGTGCTTGAATGTGCAGATGAGAATCCACTTACAGGGAATTGGGTGGAGAAGGGGAAAATCGAGCTCCCGGTCGAGAGCTTCTCTCTGGATGCGACAACCTTTGAGCATGAGGGGCGTAGGTATTTGGTATGGGCCCAGATTTTTGAGGAATCCTGTCTCTACATCGCACTTATGGACAAGCCGTGGTCGATTTCAGGTCAACCGGTGAAGCTCTCATCCCCAGAATACGACTGGGAAATCCAACGGCATCGCGTGAATGAAGGCCCAGCCGTGCTGAAGCGGAACGGACACTTGTATATGGCCTATTCCGCAAGCGGTACGGATGACCGTTATTGTATGGGCTTGTTAATGGCGGCCGACACGAGCGATTTGCTCGATCCTGCTTCATGGACCAAATCGAAGGAGCCGGTATTCGTCAGCAACGATGCTGCTTCCGAGTACGGTCCAGGGCATAATAGCTTCACGGTGTCCGAGGACCGCTCCGCCGATCTTATCGTGTATCATGCTCGTCCCTATAAAGAGATCATCGGCGATCCGCTTTACGATCCCAATCGTCATTCTCGCGTTCAGCGATTATTCTGGAAGCCGGACGGCATGCCGTTCTTCGGTAAGCCGGGATGGGGGCTAGATCCGACAGATCGCAAGGTAAGAGCAAAGGTGACAATACAGTAATATTCATCCGTTTTTAATCAAATTGTACCAGATCGCTGGGCCGGCAATAAGCGCAGTATGCTTCACTATACGAGTCCCGATCTGCTAGCATGGACATTCCGCTCCGCGATTAAGCTCAGCTCGGTAACCTATGCCGCAGACAGCTCGAATCTTTATGACTGGCAGGTAATCGGTCCCATCCTGACACATCGCGAGCATGAGGGACCGAACGTAACGCTGTGTCCGGAAGAGTAGAACTGGTGCGGAACCCCCCGATTTGGAGTATATCGATATCGGTAATTAAGAAGTAGACATGGGATTTTTTGAATGGTATCCTTATTTCCACAATGCGATCAAAGAAAAATTTCCGGAATATGAAGGTCATTTCCTCAACCCGCCCGGAAGTATTTGACCCATTGGCAACATCATTTAGAGGTCGTGAAAATATGGCATACCTGAAAAAATTGCCGATAAGAGTCCAGTTATCCGTATTGGTCATTCTAATTATCGTTATCGTTATTTTTATTATTTTTACCAATTACTTTAAAGCGGCAAATGTCGTGGAAAAGAAAAATAACGAATATTTTACGGAAATGATCTCTCAAATGAATCAAACCATATCATCCAACAGCGATGTTGTGAAGAGGATCGTTCAAAATATTTCTTATAATTCACCCATTGTCCAACAATATTTGACCGAGACTGATCAAACAGCTAAATATGAGGAATATACACAACTGAAAAGCTATATTTCAGACATGATCAGCATGAAAGACGGTATTTTGGATATCGCTCTGATCGGAAGCGAAGGTACGAAATTCAACATTAACGGCGACATCAATAACTTGTTTCCACTAAAAGACGAAATACCGAAAAAACAGCTTTACTATTTTTCAGGACTGAAAATCCTCCCTTACAATAACGAGGACAAACATGTATTTATTGCGGGAGCTCAAATCTATTCCATTGCGAACTTTGAAAACACCAAAGAAATCGGCACTCTCATGATTGTTATGGATGCAAACGCTTTATTGGGTTCCTCAAATAAAGTGATGCGTCCAAGCGGGGGTAAAATATACGTGGTGGATCGTATAGGTAACGTTTTTTTTACCAATGACGACTCCGTAAAACCCGGAAGCGCCTACTCAGACATTTTGTCTTTGGAAAAAGATAGGGCGTATATCGTCCAGAAAGGCGTGATTGCCGATTTCGGGGGGGAAATTATTTTTAAGCTGCCAAAGAGCGAGCTGCTGAGTGGTATAGGTGATATTCGCAAACAATCATTTTTTATCTTTTTTATCTCCATGCTTTTATTAGCCATTCCGTTTTTTCTAGTGATCAATAATATTCTTCAGCCCTTGAAGAAGCTGATGCGTTTAATGAATGAAATCAAATTAGGAAAACCGAAGAGCCTTCAAAAGCGAATCAATTTGCAGGGATATGCGGAAATTATTGTAATGGCAAACGAGTTTAACGAGATGCTGGATGAAATTGACGATTTAACTCATCGGCTGTTGGAAAGCAATACAAGACTGTACGAGGCAGAATTGGTCAAAAAGCAGTCCGAATTGGCGTATTTGCAAAGTCAAATCAATCCGCACTTCTTATACAATACACTAGAGTCTATCAAAGGAATTGCAGCGGAAGAAGGGGTTGACAAGATTTTTAATATGACAAAAGCTCTTGCCCTTGTTTTTCGTTATAGCATCAAAGGGACAGATATGGTCCCACTTCGCGAGGAACTTACGATTATCAAAAGTTTTATCTTTATTCAAAAAATCCGGTTTGGAAATCGGTTTGAAGTGAAATATCATTTTCCCGAAGCGATTTTGGAGTGTAAGGTGCCGAAAATGATCCTGCAACCGATCGTGGAAAATGCGATTTTCCACGGGATTGAACCTAGAATCGGAGAAGGCTTGCTGCAGCTTAAAGGAGAGATTTCAGAGAATATAATCTCCCTATCCGTTCAAGATAACGGAGCAGGCATAGAAGCTGAAAAACTTCGGTCGATTAAGGAAAGCTTGTCTGCTCAGGAGGGGGGAGCAGGCAAAATCCATGATCGGACCGTCAATATTGGAATGGCTAACGTAAACAATCGGATAAAGTTGAATTATGGGAACGAGTATGGCATTATGCTCAAAAGCGAGAGCGGTATAGGAACAGAAGTTGTCATCATGATACCGTATGGGAGTGGCTCAGATGTTTAAAGTCTACTTTGTGGACGATGAAGAACTGGTGATCAAGAGTTTAAAAGCAAGCGTAAATTGGAACGAATACGGATTTGAAGTTGCCGGCTATGCTTTGAGTGGTACGGAAGCGTTCAAAGGGATAGCGGACATCAAACCGGATGTCGTGTTTACGGATATCCGGATGCCCGGCATGAGCGGCCTTGAACTCATTAAAAATGTAAAGGATACGTTCAGTCGTGCTCTGTTCATCGTTGTGAGTGGTTACGCTGAATTTGCGTTCGCACAAAAAGCGATTAATTACGGCGCCTTTGGTTACTGTCTGAAGCCGTTCGATGATGCGGAGATTATTGGTTACTTAAAAAAAGCCAAGGTGATTCTGGAAGATCGCGAAACCTCCATGTCAACAGATATTTTGGATTTCATTGAGGAAAATAATGAATATGGCAGGGAAGGTTTACGTAAGTCGCTTATCTCTTCGGGAATCGATATGGAATCGGCGAATGGGATGAGGGCCGTCGTTTCGATCGGAAGAAACAAGCTAAAGCTTGATGGATTGCAAGGCTGCATCACCTTGAGAATGGGTTTTGGCAAGTACGCATATCTTATTCAGGATAGCCTTGAAAATCGCTTAAACGTCGATTCGCTGGAAGCTGCAACGAACGGAATCCAGGTGATCGGAGTCAGCGGCGTTATCCATACGGTCAATCAGATCAAAACAGCCATCCATGAGGCTGAAATCAAAGCGTACCTATACTTTACAAAAGGTAAAGAATACAGGTTCTCAGATGAATCACCCGACCTGCAGGAGAAAGATTATTCCATTAATAAACTGATTGAAGCCACTTGGAAAAGCGATAGGGTTGCGCTTTGTGATTTGCTTGACGAAATGGGGGCCTTATTTGCTAACGGGTACTTGAATATGAAGCATGCCCTAATCGTGTACAATCATATCATGTCATTCGCCCATAACAGCGAAGAAGAACAATACGAAGAATTCATTTATTCCTATGACCAATTGGCAAGCTTGTTCGGCACCGCTTCAGACATGCTGCAGTTCCTGAAAGGGCTATTATCGGAAAAGCTCAAAACGAATAATGAATGGAGACCGCTTCATGCGAGAAATCGAACATTCAACGCCATATTTAAGTATATCAACGAAAATTATTGTAACGATATATCGATTCCGAGCATTTCCAAACAATTTAATGTGAATGCAAACTATGTAAGCCAGTTGTTCAAGAAGGAAGTCGGGACAACGTTTACGGAATATTTGGCAAAGCTCCGAGTCGATTACACATGTCAATTGCTGACGACCACAGATTTACCGATGAACGAGATAGCCGAAAAAGCGGGGTATGACGATTACTTCTACTTTAGTCGGGTTTTTAAAAGAATGAAAGGGAAAACGCCCAGCGCCTATCGTGCTGGACAATAACGGAAAATCCCGGCTATCAAGCCGGGATTTTCTGTTATTTATGGACGGTACTTAGATGTCCATAGATATTTCTTAGAATCCTTCGAAATAAATTGTTTATATTTCATTCGTATTGTGCAACTTTGTCTAAGATGTGTGAATGTTCCTCTCGACAAAATTCTCTTATGATAAACTTGTAAAAGAAAAAGACAGAGGTGAAACGGATTGGAGAAGCAGGAGTCACTCGAACTACAAAGCAGCATAGCCTTGCGCCCGTCGATCAAACAATTGTGGAAAGAAATCGTAAAACATAAGTACCTTTATGTTCTTGTAGCGCCGATCGTTATTTTTTACATTATTTTCACCTATATTCCCATGTATGGAATTGTACTCGCTTTCAAAGAATTTGACTACTCCAAAGGAATACTCGGAAGTCCATGGAATCATTTTCAAAACTTTAGCGAAGTATTCGGTAATCCGGATTTTGTGGTCGCCTTTCGCAACACGATTCTGATCAGTTTGGGCAGGTTAATCATTGAGTTTCCGATTCCAATCGTTCTGGCCTTGCTGCTCAATGAAATTTCGAAAGGCCGAATGACGCGCATTTATCAAACCGTCTTCACCTTTCCACATTTTATCAGCTGGGTCGTTCTAAGCGGAATTATTGTTGGGATATTTAGCGATCAAGGCTTGTACAATCAAATCCTTACGGTTATTGGACTTGAAAAAAGGTCCGTATTAACGGATGGTCCCAGTTTTACGGCCGTTTTGTTCCTGTCGAATATATGGAAAGAGGCAGGTTGGTCGTGCATTCTTTATTTGGCAGCTATCGCAGGAATAAATCCGGAGCTGTACGAAGCAGCAGCCGTCGATGGCGCCAATCGGTTCCAACAAATGAGGGCGATTACTTGGCCGATTGTGAGATCGACTGCGGCTATTCTCTTGATTTTGGCCGTAGGTCAAACTATGAACGGCGGTTTCGATCAGATCTTTAACATGTACAACTCTGCCGTCTATAAATATACGGATATTCTGGACACTTTTGTATATCGCAGCGCATTTACGGATGCGACCGGATTCGGTTTTGCTACGACTGTTGGCCTTTTGAAGTCTGTTATTAATTTTGCTTTGTTATTCGGCGCCAACTACCTCGTCAAAACCATTGGAAAGGAGGAGGGCTTGTAGTGAGAAACAGAATTAATCTAACCAATCTTATCATTACTCTTTTCCTAGCTATCCTTGCTCTTCTTGCTTTATTTCCTTTTTATCAGACGTTGATGTTGTCGTTCTCGACTGTAACCGATGTCGGTTCGAGCAGATTGTTCTTGTATCCGTCAACGTTTGATTTGTCGTCCTATACGTATTTAATTATCGATGGAAAGGTCATTCGAGGGTTATTCATATCCGTAATCGTAACCATATCAGGAACCGTTTTCAGTCTGATCGTAACTACCGCCGGAGCCTATGCCTTGTCCAAAAAGGGATTGCCGGGAAGAAATCTTATCTTTAATTGTATTATTTTTACGATGTTCTTTTCCGGAGGGTTGATCCCATACTTTCTTACCTTGCAAAAGCTTCATTTGCAAAATAGTCTGCTTGTGATGATCTTACCTCTTGCCGTCAATACCTTTTATCTTATTCTGATGAAAAACTTTTTTAATACGATCGAACCATCGTTGGAGGAATCGGCCAAAATCGATGGCGCCCATGATATTACGATTCTGGTACGGATTATAGTACCTGTATCCATGCCGATCATCGCGACGATGATATTGTTTTATGCTGTAGACCGTTGGAACGAATGGTGGTTGCCTACGCTTTTTATTAACGACACGAAATTGTATCCGCTTCAATTGGTGTTGCGAAATGCCTTGACGAACATAACCTCAATTATTAACAACGCAGCAGGCGCTCAATTGGCAAAGGGAACACAGAATATTTACGGAGATTCGGTCAGATCCGCCATGATTGTGATTTCCGCAGTCCCCATTATAATGGTTTATCCGTTTATCCAGAAGTATTTTGCCAAAGGAATCATGATCGGATCCATTAAAGGTTAATAATACTAGCGAAAGCTATTATTATAAAAAAATGATAAAAGGGAGAGTTTGTATGAAAAAAAGCAAAAAAGCGATGGTGCCGGCCGTAATGTTCGTTGTGCTGGCTATGGTAGCCGTCGGCTGCAGCAGTAATGCAAAGACAGACCAGTTAACTTCCTCTTCGAACACGCCGAGTGCTTCCGAATCTGCGACCAAAGCAAACACGAAGCAATTGGAGCTCAACGTTTCTTGGATGGGGATTAAAGATGGATTCGACGCTTCCGGCGCCAAGGATGATACGATATTCAATGATATGCAGAAAAAATTCAACATTACGGTTAATCCGGTACAGGTCACCTGGAACGACTGGCAGGACAAGGCGAAGGTGTGGGCGGCTTCCGGTCAACTTCCTGACATTTTCCCGAACGTTATTGCGGTTGAAAATCCCAGCCTGTATGCTTCGTGGGCTAAACAAGGTGTTATTAAAGCACTTCCGGAAGATTTAAGCAAATATCCGAATATTGCCAAAATCATGAAGCTGCCTTCGGTTCAGCCGCTGAAGGTGGATGGCAAATTCTATATGATTCCAAGAATGACATATAACGATTCAAGCGATTGGGTTATGGATAGACAGATTGTTTATCGTAAGGATTGGGCGGCGCAAGCAGGATTCACATCCGAACCGAAAAGCTTTGATGAATTTGTCGCTATGATCAAGGCCGTCCAGAAGCAGCATCCCGGTACTGTTGGAATTGCGATTCAAAACAAGGATTTTTTGAACACGATATTTCTTTCAAGCTTCCCTGAACTATCGAACACCAAGTCTTGGACGAATGATGGCGGAAAATGGATGCCTTCCTTTGCCTCACCCAAAGCATATGACGGAATCAAACAGTTGAGACAGCTTTATTCGGAGGGTCTGCTGGATAAGGATTTCGCGATCCAGAAGGAAGGGGACGGCTTCACGAAGTTTATGAACGGCCAAGCCTTCATTACTTTTGGCTCATCGTTTTTTGGCATTCCCGCTAACGTCGATACATTTAAAAAAGCGAATCCTGGTGTAAAGGTTGCAGATGCGGTTGGATTTATGAATATTTGGCCTGCAGCGGACGGGAACCGATATACGTTCGTCGAAACGCCTTACTGGTCCGAGACTTTCTTCAGCAACAAGCTGGATGACGCCAAATTCGACAGAGCGCTTCAATTGATTGATTATATGGCTTCAGAGGAGTATGATGCTTTAGCGGTAAACGGTATTCAAGGTGTAGATTACAAGATTGAGGGAGATAAAGCTATATCGCTGCTTAAGAGCGACGAGGCCCTCAATAAGAAATACCCGATCACAATCGGAATGGGTCCGCTGGCATCATGGCGCGGTGGATTCACAAAATCTGGTAAGAACGTCGTCAATTCCAATCCGGAGGTGGCTGCTTGGCAGTCCTATGATCATGATACTTTTGTGAAATTGAAGAAAGAAGACAAACCAGCGCCAATCAACTTCGATGTTATGTTAATGTCCACACCGGCGAAAGACAAACTCGGAGCATTTTACTCAGGCGCTAAGGACGATCTCATCAAAGTCATTCTGGGGAAAGACGATCCTGCAAAGATGTGGCAGGATGCGATTAAAAGCTACGATGCCAAGGGGCTGCCAGAGGCCATTGCCGAAGTGAATGCGAAGGCTAAGGAATTGGGTATTAAATAAGCTTAAACACGATTTATCACCTAGTAGTAGTTCAGGCCGAAGTTGCATGTCAACTTCGGTTTTTTCTCCGAGAATGTGATTACATATGAGCTGTTAAAGAAATAATAGAGGATTGTTAGATATAAATGGATTATTCTTAGTATCAACTCGAAAATAAAGCGTTTACAATCTAACTATCATGCAAAATTATCTAAGATGCGTGAATGTTCGTGTCGAAATAAATCATTTATTCTTAATGTTACAGCGAGCGGGAAACCATCAATGTGAGAGAGACAGCAGCTTGATTGTAAACGAAAGTAGACTTAGGGAAAGGGGGGTGCAACAGATTTTGGGAAAACGGGATGATCGTATTCTTTAGCGAGCGCGTTATAGGAGTTGTAAGCGTCGCTACTAATCTTTTCGCCCAGATAAATGCTACGCTGCGTAAAATCGAAAGCGTTTTCCTTAACGAGAAAAACGGAGAAAACATTCATGTATTGAGGGAGTGAAATTATGTTTTTTAACAGAAGTAAAAAAAGGTCTACAGTGTTATCTATTTTGCTTGCATTTTTAGTATGTTTCTTTCCAATGACGTTCACCTTGCCGACAAATGTTCAAGCGGCTACTACTTTAAAAACATATCCGGCCCCATCGGGTGTTACATTGGACACTACCTTTACTGTACAAGTGCGTGTACCGGGTGGAGCGTGGCAGAATCTGGATGAATATCAAACGAGAATTGGGGCGCCAACTAGAGCCACCTATGCATCATTTGTTTATTTCGATACTGACGGTCCGGTAGATCTATCTGTGACCTATAATGCCGGAACGGTAACATCGGCTTCAGTTAAGCCTAACAATCTTGGTATTACTCCTGCCATCAACGGCAATACAATGACCTTTAGCATTTCCGGTCCCCAGAAGCTTGTATTTGATGTTAATGGCAATGTTGACAATGACCTGATGATTTTTGCCAATCCGGTAGAAGTGAATCCTCCAAGCCCTACCGACCCCAATGTCATTTACCTTGGTCCCGGTGTTTATAATCAGAGCTACACCGTGCCTAGCGGCAAGACTCTTTACGTCGCAGGCGGAGCGGTCGTCAAAGGCCAAGTGAATTTCAATAATGCCACGAATGCCAGGGTTCTTGGGCGTGGAGTTCTGGATCATCCCTCATCAACTGCCGTAGATCTCAGTTTTGCCAACAATATCACAGTTGATGGTATCATACTTAACGACTACAATAACGCGAACAGCGGCGGCAACGGTATTCTTATCGGAAATTCCACCAATGTCAGCATAAATAATGTTAAAGTATTAGCTTTCCAGAGATGGTCCGATGGTATTGATAGTTACTGCGTTTCCAATGTTTCCATCAATGACGTATTTGTTCGCTCCGGCGATGATTCAATTTCTGTATACGCTTCTCGTTGGGGGTTCTCAGGAAATACGACCAATATCAGTGTCACCAACTCGATTCTCATGCCGGGCAAAGCCCATCCGATCAATATAGGGACCCATGGCAATCCGGGTGCTGCTGGCGGCGGAGATAACATTGATACACTCAACTTTTCGAATCTGGACATCTTGACGTATAACCCGCAAAGTGCCGGTTTCCCATTAATGATGTCCTTCACCGCCAGCGATGGCAGTCTGATATCCGATACCACTTTCTCGGATATTCGGATAGACGATGCCGTTGTAAATAAGTTCATAGATATCAAAACTTTTAAAAATCCGGGTTATGGTCTTGGAGTGGGGCGTGGAATTAATAATGTCTATTTCAAGAATATTTCCTATACCGGCGCTAATAGCAACACGAACGATATTTTCGGCAATAGTTCCACCCAATTAACTCAGAACGTTACATTTGAAAATTTGACAGTAAACGGGAATCCAGTTCTGAGTGCCAGTGCTGGGAATTTTTCAATCGGCAACTATGCCAACAACATTAATTTCATAGCTTCCGGTGCTACTCCGCCATCAACGACACCGATTCCGCATTATGTTCCAATCAATCTGGCCTTGAAAAGGACCGCCAGCGCTGATAGTTCGCAGGCAGGCAATCCGGCTGCCAGCGGGAACGATGGTAACGATACGACCCGCTGGTCTGCGAATGATGGCAATACCGGCCATTCGTGGACGGTAGACCTTGGATCAAGCATGAATATCACCCGCGGTACTCAGGTTAAGTGGCAGCTCGGAGGCGGAGGATATCAGTATAAGATTGAAACCTCAAATGACAATACCAACTGGAAATTAAAGGTCGACAAAACTTCTAATACCAGCACGGATCAGGTTCAATCCGATATCTTCTACGATACCGCCCGTTATGTCCGTATTACCGTGACCGGACTGCCAAGCGGTGCTAATGCCAGTTTCTACGAGTTTAACGTGTTTGGAGATCAAGCCAATCTTGCGATGAACAAGACCGCAAGTAGCGATAGCTCTCAGACATCCAACCCGGCTTCCTTTGGGGTGGACGGAAATGCTGCAACCCGCTGGAGTGCGAATGATGGAAATACCGGCCATTCGTTGACGGTAAACCTTGGCCAAAGCATGAATATCACCAATGGTACCCAGGTGGCGTGGGAAAAGAGTGGAGTTTATCAATATAAGATTGAAACATCAACGGATAATACAAACTGGACTACAGTCATTGACAAGACCGCCAATACAAGCACGGACCAGGTTCAAAACGATTACTTTACCGGTATCGCCCATTATGTCCGTATTACCGTGACCGGATTGCCAAGCGGTTCTAATGCCAGCTTCTACGATTTCAAAGTATTTGGAGATCCAACTAATCTGGCATTGAACAAGACCGCAAGTAGCGATAGTTCTCAGACAACGAATCCGGCCAGCAATGGTAACGATGGTAATACTGCAACCAGCTGGATTGCAAATGACGGACTTACCGGCCATTGGTGGATGGTAGACCTTGGCTCAAGCAAGACTATTACCGGTGGCGCAAAGGTGATGTGGCAACAGCCTAGTTCAATTTATTCCTATACGATCGAAACATCAATTGATAATACGAATTGGACTACAGTGATTGACCGGACTAACAATATGAACGATGCTCAGGTCTACAACAATTTCTTTACCGGCACCGCACGTTATGTCCGTGTTACAGCGACCGGGTTGCCAAGCGGTATTAATGCCGGCATTTCCGATTTCAAGATATTTGGAGACACAGGCGAAACCGTGCCAGTGGCACAACTTCCGTTTGACGAGACAAGCGGAACGACGGCAAACGATGCGACGGGCAATGGCTGGAATGGCACATTGACGGGCGGCGCTAGTTTTGTAGCCGGTAATAGCGGAAATGCAGTTGATTTGGATGGAACGAACGGCTACGTTTCTCTTCCGACCGGCGTTATCTCCTCCAATGCCAACACAGCTACCATTGCGACATGGGTGAATCTGGATACTGTAAGCAACTGGTCGCGAATTTTTGATTTCGGTACCGGAACATCTACCAATATGTTCCTCACGCCGAAAAATTCCAGCGGTAAAATCCGCTTTGCGATCAAGGTCAATAACTCAAGTGAACAAAGAATTGACGGGCAGGCTGCGCTGCCGACAGGAGGCTGGCATCATGTAGCCGTCACTTTAAACGGCTCGACAGGTACCCTCTACGTTGATGGCGCTCAAGTAGGGATCAATACCGCGATGACCTTGAAACCATCCGATTTAGGAGCCACCACGCAAAATTGGATCGGCCGCTCCGAATACTCCGCCGATCCTTATCTCGACGGGCGGGTGGACGACTTCCGCATCTATAGTCGTGCTTTAACCTCTTCCGAAATCATGCATTTAAAGAACGGGCAATCCGTATTCCCGATCGTGGAACTTCCTTTTGACGCAACAGCAGGTACGACGGCAACCGATGTTTCCGGCAATGGCTGGGACGGCAGATTGGCCAACGGTGCAAGTTGGGTAACAGGAAAAAGCGGTAACGCAGTGAGCCTGAACGGAACGAATCAATATGTCGCATTGCCAACCGGTGTTGTTTCCAGCGCTGACACGATGACCGTAACTGCCTGGGTCAATCTGAATACTGTGACCAACTGGACAAGGATATTCGATTTTGGTTCTGGAACGTCCAATTACATGTTCCTGACGCCGAAAAACGGGACCCCCGGCAAAGTTCGCTTTGCGATCAAATCCAGTTCATCCACTGAGCAAGTTATCGACGGAACTGTGGGGCTGGCTGCGAGCGGATGGCACCATGTGGCAGTTACCCTGAACGGCTCTACGGGAACACTTTACGTCGATGGCGTGCAGGTAGGCACGAATACCGCCTTGACCATAACACCTACCATGCTCGGTAACACTACACAGAATTGGATCGGCCGCTCCGAATTCTCCTCAGATCCCTATCTTAATGGACTGGTGGATGGCTTCCGCATTTATAATCGTGCTCTATCTGCGTCGGAAGTATTGGCAGTGATGAACGAGTAGAATTCGCTATTCGGTCAACGGTTCTTAAAATGTTAACTATCGGAAAACGATAGCTCAATAATACAGCGGCTGTCTAGGACTTATTTTCGAGTTCCATAGATGCCGCTGTATCTATTCACCGCAATTTCTGTGGTCATCTCATGCAGCAGTGCTGAGCAGTTACGATATATGGTAATATGATAAAATCAGACTTCAAAATACATGAAGTTATGCGTCTTGATCGCAGCAAGGGGGGCTTTATTTTGTCAGTACATAATGGCAGTTATTCAGGTTATCTTTTGGTACATTTTATCGGGGAACAGCCTGACGGCGAGCAGGTCTATTTCTCCTACAGTGAGGACGGCCTGTATTGGAAAGACCTGAACGCGGGCTTGCCGGTTTTGCGTTCCGAACTGGGGGAAAAAGGCGTGAGGGATCCGTTTTTAGTGCGCTCGCCCAAAGAGGACAAGTTTTATCTGATTGCCACGGATCTCCGCATTGCAAACGGAAAGGGCTGGTCCGCTGCGGTGACTGAAGGAAGCCGCGACATGATCATTTGGGAATCCGCCGACCTGGTGCATTGGTCTTCACCATGGGCAGTCACGCTTGGCGTACCGGGTGCCGGCTGCGTCTGGGCGCCTGAGGCTATTTATGACGAAGCCTCGGACGATTTCTTGGTGTTTTGGGCCTCCGCGACGCAGGAACCGCAGGAAAAAGAGCGGAAACAAAAAATTTATAGCGCTCGTACCAGAGACTTTCGCAGCTTTACAGCGGCTGAAAAGTATATTGAACGGGAAAACCACATCATTGATACCACGATAATTGCCCACAATGGTGCCTACTACCGTTTTTCCAAGGATGAAACGACGAAGAATATCCGGGTCGAAAAAGGCACATCACTGGATAAAGACTCATTCACCAGTCTGAACGCTCCGGTTTTGGAAGAATTGTTAGGAGTGGAAGGCCCGCAAATTTATAAGCTGGGCGACCGCGAGGAGTGGTGCCTTATTGTGGATCGCTTTGCGGAAGGAAAGGGCTACCTCCCCTTGCTGACCTCCGACCTTGAAAGCGGTGAATACCGGGTTCTGCCGGAAGGGTCGTTCGATTTAGGAAAAAACAAGAAACGCCATGGCGGTGTCCTCCCGATTACCGATGATGAATGCAACCGCCTTCTGGCGGCGTTCGGCGATGGGCATCAGGTGCTGCCCGGACAATTCGCCGACCCAGATCTGGCGAAGTTCGGCGACCGTTATTACCTCTATCCCACAACCGATGGCTTCACGGGCTGGTCGGGCACGCAATTCCATGCGTTTTCTTCCGCTGACATGCGTATTTGGAAAGACGAAGGCGTGATTCTAGATCTGGCGACGGAAGATGTACCCTGGGCTGTCGGCAGCGCATGGGCTCCGGCCATTGCCAGCAAAAACGGTAAATATTACTTCTATTTCTGTGGCAAAATGGAAAGCGAAGTGAGCGCAATAGGTGTTGCGGTTGCCGAAACTCCGGCAGGGCCGTTTCGCGCGCAACCGGAGCCGCTTATTACCATGGAACAGATGAAGCGTCTGGGAATCGCCATGGGCCAGGCCATTGACCCATCTGTCTTTACCCAGGATGACGGTACGGCTTACCTGCTGTTTGGAAATGCACACCCTGCAATCGTACAGCTCGGCGAAGATATGGTATCCGTAATTGAGCATACGATGAAGAATCTTGTCGGCTTGCACGACTTCAGGGAGGCGGTCACCGTTCTCAAACGAGGCGGGGAATATCACTTCACGTGGTCTTGCGATGACACTGGCAGCGAGGATTACCACGTGAACTATGGCACGGCGGAGCATCTTTACGGGCCGGTAACTTACCGCTACCCGGTTCTTGTCAAAAATAAGGAAAAGGATATGCTAGGCACCGCTCATCATTCGATTCTCCAGGAGCCGGGCACCGATAAGTATTGGATTGCGTATCACCGGTTTGTCACGCCGCTGACCCGGTTTACACAAGGAAAAGGTTATCATCGCGAAGTCTGCATAGACCCGCTCACCTTCGGCGAAGATGGGCTGATGAAGAAGGTGCAGCTTTAGAGGATTTGCTTGAACGAGGCGGCGAAACGCCTTCCCCCACTTATAAATATAAAATTCAATTAATCTTATAAATATTTCTAAGCGTCAAATAGCCCCCACCTTGAATATACACTGGTACCCACAGTCTGGACACTTTGAAAAAGTGTCCAGACTGTGGGTATCTTTTTTTGTATACTCGAGTAAGCATCGGAGGGGATTACATCATGTCTAATAATTGGAAGGCAACGTGTAAAGGCGTGCGTCAAACGTTGGAAGAAAGCGTATGGGAAAGACGGAATTATCGGACTAGCCGACTCTCGTAAAAAAGCTTCTGGGCGTCCTTTGAAGCGTGAACTAACGCAAGATGAAGTCATTGCAAGACAGGAAGCGAGAATTAAACTCCTTGAATCTCAGGTGGAATTGTTAAAAAAGCTAGACTCGAAAGAAAGGTTGCTGGTAGTCAAAGGAAAGAATCTAAGCAAGAATAAGTTATTTGAGCTGATTAAAGATACTGTAGGTCAGGTTTAGGACGTACGACTCGCTACCTCTGCGATTTACTTCGCATATCTCGCTCAGGCTACTACAACTACATACAAGCCGTAGACACCCGTAAAGAGCGGTCTCTTTCGGATGTTCAAGCCGGAGATCTGATCAAGAAAGCCTTCCATAGAAAAGGCTCGTTCTATTAAGATGACGCTTGAGAACGAGTTTAGCGTGATCTACAACCTGATGAGAATCCGGAGGCTTATGAAGAAATTCGACCTCGTCTGTCCTCATAGAAAGCCCAATCCATACAAACGTATGGCTAAAGTAACACAAGAACATCGAACGCTTCCCAACAGCTTAGCTCTTATAACCTTTCCAATCGCCTTACACTGGACATTGCTACAGACACGATAAACGCACTCGTAAAGCAAAGAAGACTGAAGCTGCACAAGGATGCATTTAGTTCATTAAACGGTGCTGTCTCCACCACAAGATACCGCTGCCCTCCAAAGCGTTCCGTCATTCCTGCTGCACTGCCGTCGAATAGAACCCGTCCTTTATCGATGAATATTACCCGTTTACACAGCCGCTCGATATCGTCCAAATTATACGTTGTCAGTATGATCGTGATCTTCTTGTCCCGGTTTATCCGTTTCAGAAACTCTTGAATATTTTCTTTTGCCACAATGTCCAATCCGATGATTAGTAACACTGAGCTGATGACTCGGAACAAATCATTCAGCTTATACACTTTCCTATTCTTAAAGCTGATCCATGTGAGAGTATAGTATGATTTCATGACATTCCTCCCTTGCTATCGCGCGTCCGATTATTGACAATTGTAAATATTTACCATTTAATATAAAACCGTACTTGCAAATCTGTCAACAAATAATATATCGTTATATTAATAACTTGAAGATATCGCTATTAATATATCAATAATATTACAGGTTAATGATTGATAGGTCATGTCGTATACGAGAAGATATATAGTCATTTGTTGGATGAAATCAAGGCAGGTAGGCTCAAACCTGGCAATCGTATTCCTTCGGAAAACGAATTGTCTACTCAGTTCAGCGTCAGCCGCATTACGTCGAAAAAGGCTTTGGAGATTCTTGCGCAGCACGAATGGATCGAGAGGGTGCAGGGAAAGGGATCGTACGTCGCCCAGAAAATTCTCGATTACCACGAACAGCAGGTAGCGGTTCCCTACGGCCGGGAGAACGCGATCACGCTGCGGGACCGAGGATCGTCAGGTCAGCCTCATCTTACCCGACTTTGATCATTCCAAATGGGCTGGTGAAATGACCCCGGAAAACCACCTGGTTAAGTACAAGTTGATTCGGCGGATAATCTCGAGATTATCAATCAAGAGTTGATATAATTAAATTATACTTGATATATAAATAGTATATTGACATAATATTATTCAGGGTGTTATATTGAACCATGAAAGGAAGCGATTACAAGCTGAATAGGAGAGTGGTTATGTATAGTTCGGTATATCGGAAAATTGAAGAAACAGCGGATCGACTTCAGCGGATCGACCCAGGACTTTCTGAAATCTTTCAGAAATGCTATCCGAATACGTTGGAAACGACTGTAGAACTGTTGGACGACGGGACGTCTTTCGTCATTACCGGAGATATCCCGGCGATGTGGCTCAGAGATTCGTCCGCCCAGGTTCGGCCTTATATTCAGCTGGCAGCCGACGATCCGGATGTACAGCGGATGATACGCGGGGTAATCGAACGGCAGGCTCGATACCTGATGCTCGATCCATACGCAAACGCATTCAATAAGGAGCCGAATGGGCAAGGGCATTCGGGAGACCTAACGGTCAAAGGACCTTGGGTTTGGGAACGGAAGTACGAATTGGATTCACTATGTTATCCTGTTCAACTGTGCTGGGACTATTGGGAAGCTACTCAGGACAGAATGGTATTCAGTGAAACGGTACATGCGATGATTCATCGGATTGTTGAAATCATGCGCATAGAACAGCGGCACGACCGAGATTCCGAGTACGCTTTCGAAAGAATGGGCTGCCCTCCTTCAGACACGCTGCCCTTCAGCGGAAGAGGTACCCGAACCAATTATACCGGCATGATCTGGTCGGGCTTCCGACCGAGCGACGATGCCTGCAAGTTCGGATTCTTGATCCCTTCGAATATGTTCGCCGTCATCATCCTTCGTTATATTGGACAGTTGGCCAAGGAGATGTATCATGACCACGGTTTAAGTGAAAGCGCTTACAAATTATCTATGGAAATCGAATTCGGTATCGAGACATACGGCAAGGTCAAGCATCCTGAGCACGGATGGATGTACGCTTACGAAACCGACGGCTTCGGCAACTACAATCTGATGGATGACGCCAACGTTCCGAGCCTGCTTTCGATTCCTTACCTTGGTTACCGAGACGCGAACGACCCGATCTATAGGAATACAAGAAAATTCGTTCTAAGTCCGGATAACCCGTATTACTCGTCGGGCCGCTTCGCCCAAGGCGTCGGCAGCCCGCATACGCCGCCCGGTCACATTTGGCCGATCGGACTCATCATCCAAGGGCTGACCTCGATCGATCCGATTGAGCGGGACGATCTGGTACGGATGTTAGTTTCCACTACCGCAGGCACAGGCTTTATGCACGAAAGCTTCCATCCCGACAGACCGGATACGTTCTCAAGAGAATGGTTCGCTTGGGCGAACAGTTTGTTCGGCGAGTTTATTTGCCGATGGCTCGAACAGAAACCCGAATAAAGAAAGGTGGTCGGAACTTTTGATTGCAGCATCCCGCAAGAGGGTTTACCGCCAATGGATCAAGGGTTATTTGTTCATCCTCCCCTCGATTATCGGTTTCAGCGTATTCGTCGCCTATCCGTTAATCTCTTCGCTTTATTATGCGCTTACGGATTGGGACGGCATCAATAAGCCTAAGTTTGTCGGATTCGATAACTTCACTTACATGTTTACAGTCGATCCGGCTTTCTGGAAGTCGCTCCGAGTGACCTTCTATTTCGTTCTGCTCAATGTGCCTTCATCACTCATATTCGGCCTTGTGCTGGCCATGCTTCTCAACCGCAAGCTGCCGGGCATCAAGTTTTTCCGGACTGCCTTTTACTTGCCGACAGTTATCCCAGCGGTGGCAACCTTGACCCTATGGCTTTTCATGTATCATCCGCAGTATGGATTGGCCAATCAGGTGCTCGGATTGTTCGGCCTGCCGGCCGCTCCTTGGCTCACGAGCGAGAATACGGCTCTTCTATCCATCATCCTGTCCGGCTTGTGGCAGGTCGGTTCGGGGATGATCATCTTCTTAAGCGGACTGCAATCCGTACCGCAGGATTTGTATGAAGCTGTGGAGGTGGACGGGGCCAGCGGATGGACGACGTTCTCCCGTGTGACGCTGCCGATGATCACACCGATTCTTTTTCTGCAGCTCATTTTGGGTATTATCGGCTCCTTTCAGGCATTCACCCAAATTGTTGTCTTAACTCATGGCGGTCCCAACTTCTCGACGCTGCTGCTCAATTATAAGATTTACGGAGATGTGTTTAACGGTAAAATGTTCGGATACGGCATCGCTGAGGTTTGGGTTCTGTTCCTCATCATCATGTTCTTCACTCTGCTTACTTATAGGTATTCCAATCGATTCGTGTATTACGAAAATGACAACAGGGGGTGAAACGAATGGCTATGTCCCAGTCTGCGGCAATTGAAAATTCCCGGACAGCCGTCCGTGTATCCAAATATCCGATGAAAGATACGGTTCGTTTCTTAATTCTTCTCGTCGGCTCCATCGCCATGCTGTATCCGCTCCTCTGGATGATTACGATAGCGCTGAAAGGGAATGAAGAAATATTCAAGATACCGCCCGATTGGTACCCGAAGGAGTTTCATCTGGAAAACTTCGTCAAGGGAACGCAAACCATTCACTTTTGGCGGACATTCGGCAATTCGATCTTCATCGCCGTCGCCTGCACGATCGGGCAGGTCGTCAGCTCGGTCCTCGTCGGATACGGCTTGGGCAGGCTTCGTTTTCCAGGGCGGAAAATGTGGTTTTCGTTCTTCGTCGGCAGCCTCATGCTGCCGGGCTTTGTAGGTCTCGTTCCGATCTTCCATCTGTTCGTCTCGCTCGGCTGGTACAATACTTATCTTCCGCTGATCGTACCGGCATTTCTCGGCAATGCCACCTTTACGTTCTTGTTCATCCAATTCACGAGCACGATTCCGAAATCGTTCGACGAGGCATCCAAGATCGACGGGGCCGGAGACTTCCAAATCCTTTGGTATGTGCTTGTTCCCATGTCGCTGCCAGTCATCGTCACCATGATTATCTTCGCCTTTAACGGAGCATGGAACCAGTACCTAGAGCCACTCATCTATATTGCGGATCAAAGCAAATGGACGCTATCGGTAGCTCTTGCCTCTTTTGCATCAAGTTGGACGACACAGTGGAACTATTTCATGGCGGCAGATTTAATCTACATGCTTCCGATGATCATCATCTTTTTCTTCGGCCAAAAGTACTTTATGCAGGGTCTCGGGTCGGTCAATTCCGCCGGCTTGAAATAAACAATCCTAGGAGGTCTATAAAATGAAAGCGATTAAAATGGTTAGTTTGGCAGGAGTATTGACGCTGGCATTGGGGACGGCAGCCGGCTGCACAAACAGCACGGGCTCGGGAAGTACGACTGCTCCGGCGCCTACGTCCGGCAACAACAGCAAAGCGGCGACGACGGAAGTCACGCTGATGACTTGGGAGTCTCAGGCAATGAACGACAAGATCATGGCTTCGATGAAGAAGTTCGAAGAAAAGAACCCGGGTATCACCGTTAAGCTGCTCCCGGCTCCGCTCCAGGATTACGGCATTAAAATCAACGAGATGATGGCGGCCAAGCAGGCCCCGGACATTTTCATGACAGGCAATGACATGACGTTGCAAAACGGCGCGAAAGGACTCCTTTACGACTGGTCGGCCAAAGCGAGTTCGGATAAGGATTTTATGAACGGATTTTATCCGGGTGTCGTCGACAGTTGGAAATCGAATAACAAGCTTTACGGATTGCCGGGCCTTCTTAATACATATGGCGTTTTCTACAACAAAAAGCTGTTCAAAGATGCCGGACTTCCGGAGCCGAAGCAGGGTTGGACGTATGATGAATTTTTTGGCGACATGGCGAAACTGACATCGAACAAAGGCGGCGTTCAGCAATACGGATATTATGGCCGCCCCGATGCGTTCAACATGTCGCTGTATTCGGTATCGGCGGGGGGCGCTCCTTTTACGGATTCGATCGTAAACCCGACGAAGGTGGAAGTGAGCCCGCAATTTATCGAGGGCGTGAAGAAGTATCAGAAGGCGATTGCCGACAAATCCATGATTCCGCCGACGTTCGACCAATCGGGCGTTATGGCGTCATTTAAGGACGGCAAAGTTGCGATGACGATGCAAGGGCAGTGGGTGGCAGACGACCTGATCCGCAATGCGCCGAACCTGGAATGGGGCTATGCTCCTCAGCCTGTCGTGAAGACGCAATCGGAGATTTATGACGCCGTCGGTTGGTGCAGCCCGGCCACTATCAAGAATCCGGATGCGGTCTGGAAAGTGCTGATGTATCTTGATTCGTCGATGTATCAGGAAGTGCTGCCGTCCACACCGGTCGCTCCCGCCGCTTACAAATCGGCCGCAGGCGCTTATTTCGATACGCTCAAGAAAGCGGGGCACCCGGATTTGGCGGACGGTATCGATTATATTCTAAAATCACCGAACATTCAGCCGGTACGGTTCCTTACGACCTGGTCCGGGAAAGCAGGCCCGTTCATCGACGCCGTCTGGAATAATGTCTTGAGCGGCAAAGCCGGCGAAGCCGAGCTGAAGGATATGGCCGACAAGGTGAACAAAGTGATAGCGTCATCCAAATAATCCGGGGAGGTAATGTAATGGTACTGACAAAAAGAATCCGCTCTAAACTTTTACTGTTGACAACGGCGTTTGCATTAACTTTCACATCATATTCTGCCCTGGGAAGCCCAAAAGCGAATGCATTTACTTCGTCGGACGCAGATACGGCCATACAAGCATTTAACGCGAAATTTTGGGACAGCAGCGCAAAGTATTTTTGGGAAAATTCGAATCGCGGCAACAACTATCAGGATTTCTGGGTAGAAGCGGAGCTTTGGGAAACGGTCATGGACGCCTATGTTCATACATCCGACAGCGGCTTGAAAGCGAAGCTTCGGACTCAGATTGACGATGTTTTTGACGGAACGGTAGCGAAATACGGGTCGGATTGGACGAACAATCATTTCAACGACGACATCATGTGGTGGGCGATGGCGTCAGCGAGAGCTTACGAAATAACTAAAAACCAAAAATATTTGGATAAAGCCAAGTATTATTTCGACTTTGTCTACAATACGCAATGGGACGACAGCTTTGCGAACGGCGGTATCTGGTGGTTGAATACGGATCATTCAACGAAGAATGCCTGCATTAACTTCCCGGCAGCCGAAGCGGCGGTTTATCTGTATAACATTACAAAGGACGATCATTATTTGGATGCCGCTTCCCGTATTTACCGATGGGGCAAGACGATGCTTACAGACGGCAACGGGAAAGTGTTTGACCGCATCGAGGTGGAGAAAGGCGCAGCACCGGATGCGACTCATTATAATCAAGGCACTTTCATTGGAGCAGCGGTAGGATTGTATCGAATAACCGGAAATACCGTGTATCTTGACGATGCCGTGAAAGCAGCGAACTTTACGAAGGATCATCAAGTCGATGCGAATCGGTTGCTCGACTATGAAGGACCGAACGGCGACCTGAAGGGCGGCAAAACGATCCTGCTCCGCAATCTAGCCTATCTGCAAAAGGCCGTCAATGAGCGAAACGAAAGCAAATATAAGCAATTCGCCGCCGACTTTAACTACTGGCTTGCTTTCAACGCCCAAATGGCATGGAACAATCGAAACGCCGACAATATCGTCGACGGCAATTGGTCGGGGCAGCTGCTTTCCGGAACTTATGAGTCTTGGGCATCATCCGGTGCCGTCGAAGCTTTATCCGTTTTGCAATCGCAGGACGTCGCTCCCGGATATGCGGTAAAAAATCCTTACAATAAAATAGAAGCGGAAAGCTATAACATCGGAACCGGATTTATCATGGAAGGCAGCACGGAAGGCACACTGCAATTGGGCGGCATTCAGCCCGGACTCTATGCGGCTTATAAAAATATCGACTTCGGATCTGCGGGCGCTGTAGGCTTTATAGCCAGAGCGGCAAGCGGAACGGGCGGGGGTAACATCGAAATCAGGCTTGACTCCTTGAACGGCGCAAAAGTCGGAAACCTGAATGTGCAAGGGACAGGCGGATGGAACAATTTTACGGATGCCGTGACGGTTCTTAAAAACGATCAAGGTAATCCGAGCAAGGTAACCGGCGTTCACGACGTCTATCTCGTCTTTACGAAGACGAACGATCAATATTTGTTTAATATGAACTGGTTTAAATTCACCACAACGGATCCGACAAAATCGGATGCATACGCAAGGCTGAAGGCCGGCAATTTCGATAGTAGTTCGGGTCTCAGCAAAAATGCCGATTGGGGCTTCCTGGACGGCATTAAAAACAACGCTTATGCCTCCTATAAAGGCATCGACTTTGGAACCGGCGCCGCCGGCGTTACCGTTCATGTGACCAGCGGCAATCAAGGCGGTACGATCGAAGTGAAGCTGGACAGTTTGGACGGGCCGACTGCAGGCGTGATCGGGATTCCGGCATTAGGAAATTGGAATAATTGGGTGGACTTGATGGCCAATATCGATGACACCAAGGCGGTTGGCGTGCACGATGTGTATCTCGTATTCCATGGAACAAACGGCAGCGACGCGCCCTGCAATTTGGATTGGTTCACCTTTACGACATTGAAAGGGAAAGCAAGGGATGCTTATGGCAAGCTGGAAGCAGAGAACTATACCAGCGGCGTAGGCTTCGGTACAGAAAGCGGCGGCGGTCAAACATACATGGCGGGATTATACGGTCCTAATAAGCCGTATGCCATGTACAATTATATTGACTTTGGAACTGCGAGCCCGACCAAATTTTATGTGAATGCGGCAAGCGCTACTGGAGGAGGAACGATAGAAGTAAGAATCGACAGTATGAGCGGCCCAGTTATCGCAACCAGTTCTGTTTCGGGAACCGGAGGGTGGCAAAATTTCAAGGTTACCTCGGCTGATGTCACCACCCCCGTAACTGGTAAACACATTGTGTTTATGCTATTCAAGGGCAGCGACTGGCTATACAACTTCGATAAATTTACTTTCGGTGACCCGGCGGTATTTACGGCGCCGACTCTGCCGCCTGTGCCCGTACCTGACAGTGTGCCTCCGGGAGAGGTAGAGAACGTGCAAGTAATTCGCAGCAACGATACCATGACATTGTATTGGGACGGCCCTTACGACATCGACGGTCAAAAGAGTCAAATCACGGTATTCAGCAACGGCCAACCGGTCGGAAACACAATCGTTGTCGGTCGAGGCATACAAACTGCCGTTTTATCGGGACTCGATAAGAGTAATAACTATACGATCTTGCTTAAGAACGTGGACAAATCGGGGAACGTATCGAAGGGAATCAACGTAGACAGTAGGGATTTGCCTTATTTTGTTCTATCCGCTAACGGCATTATTTTAAAAGACGGTGATTCTTTTGAAGACGATGCCGCTCTAAACTTCAAAGCATGGGATCTCTTATCGGCCATAAGGTCAGCTAAAATCGCAATCGATGGAAGCGTATATACGTTTGATCCTCAGACGATGCAAAGTGTTGACATCGATATGGCCGGAAATCCAGGAACGAAGACGGCCGATGTCACTATTGAGGACGCTTCAGGGAACAGGCTTCAACATACATGGAATGTCAGCGTGACGACAAGCGTCTATTCCATGCAGCATCTAATAACCCGTTTCGTGAATTCCGGAGAACTGAGCGGAGCGATCATCCCGCAGCTTACCAATGCTCTTGAGCAGGCTCAACATCAGTTTGATATAGGCCACCAAAATCAAGCGATAAAACATATGCAGGATTTTATCAAGCACTTAAATAATGAAGCCTTAAGCAATAACGTAAAAGCTCATGCTAAGGCGATTCTGAATACGGATGCTCAATTCCTCATCAATACCTGGCAAAAATCGTTTGGAAATAGATGAAATGATACGAATGAACCTATTATAGAAGTAAACAAATTGTTAAAGTGGTCGGAGTGGTTTCCAATAGTACAGATGCCCCTAGCAGAGATGCTAGGGGTTTAGTTTTATTCGTCGTTGTTTGCAAAAAGTCGAAAAAGGACTAGTAAATAGTCGCCATAATGTTAGTTGACCTGCATGATTTGCAATAAGATTAGGAAAGATCGTTTTTCCAAGCCATGTTAAGGAGGTGCTCAGCACGGATACATACCGCCGATCACATGTAGGACAATCGGAATTCGATAAAACAAGGATGTTGATTGGACGTATTACTATGCAATGGGACGTGATATAACGGGAGTCTTGTTTCATGGCACTCGTAGTATTTGATACATATCACCTAGTATATAACGAATATTAGCTTCAATGTCAGTTTGTTTGTAGACTTAAGAAAACGTGGTCACCCTAGCGATACGTTTGGCTTTGATGGTAATGAAAGACGGAAGGGAGACAACTGTAGTTTTTTTCACAAGCGTATACGCTTAAATGATTATATTAAGCATCGTATGGCCTGAAGACATCCTGTGAAACTCGCGGAACAGAGCAATCGTTTGTGATTTTATAACGATTAAAGTGGGTGTTTATTATGTTTTTGCAGCATAAATTAGTGCAAAATCAATCCATGTCTTTGCAGATCACCCCCCAACTTGTGCAAAAACTGAATATTTTGCAGATGGCTTCGGCGGATTTAACCGCTTACGTTCAGGAGCAGATGGCGGATAATCCAGTCATGGAGGTGGAATTTGCTTCCGTTTCGTATAGTCGGCAAAGGTTCAAGTCACTACAATATGATCGGGAGGATCACCGCGACTTTCTTTTCGAGCGCGCGAGTGCCCCCGATGAGACGTTGGAAGCGGCCTGTCTAAGCCAGCTTCGCATCAATAGCATGCTGGATGAGCGGCATTATAAAATAGCCGCCTATTTAATAGGAAATTTAAATGATGATGGCCTTTTGAATCTCAACCTAGTAGAAGTAAGCACTAATTTGCATGAACCATTGGAAGTTGTGGAATGCGCTCTGAATTACGTGCAGATGCTTGAGCCGGTAGGGGTAGGTGCGCGGACCCTGCAGGAATGTCTGCAGATTCAAATCCGCCGGGATTCGGCCGCAGATCTTTGGGCCTATCCGATTGTGAGCGGTTATTTAAGTGAATTGGGTAGGGGGAAGTTGCAGCGAATTGCCGATGAACTGGGTATTTCCTTGGAACAGGTGCAACAGTCTCTGTCTTATATTAGAAAACTTAATCCTCGTCCCGGTCTTTCTTTTAACCGTCAACCTGCCAGATACATTGAACCTGATGCTTTCATCCAGCATGGAGACAACGGTTTTTCCATAGTGATGAATAAAAGCTGTATTCCTAAGGTTTATATGAATCAATATTATCAACAACTCCGAATTGAAAGCGATTACAAAGTGAAAGCCTACATTAATCAGCATATCCAGTCGGTTCATTGGTTAACCCGCAGTCTTGAACAAAGAAAAGTTACGATTCTCAGGGTGATCGAAGCGATAGTTCACGATCAGAGTCTCTTTTTGGAGAAAGGAATTGCTTATTTAAGACCAATGAAATTGAATACGATTGCAGAAAAGCTCGAATTAAACGAGTCTACCATCTCTCGAGCCGTGCAAAATAAATGGGTCCAGACGCCACAAGGACTGTTCGAATTGAAGTTTTTCTTTACGAATGGTCTGGCGGTTAAGCAAGGGGAATCCGTATCGTCCACATGCATCAAAGAAAAAATACGTGAGCTGATTGACAAGGAAAACAAGAGCAATCCACTTTCGGATCAGAAGATTACAGATATCCTGCGCCAAGATGGGATTGAAATATCTCGCCGTACCGTGATGAAATACCGGGAGGAGCTGCATCTGTTGTCATCTCGGCTACGCAGCATAAGCTGATCAGTTATCGTGCTGCTCGTCATATATTCGGCATATTACAAGAGACGATATGTATATTAGACGGGTGAATGAATGTATTATACACTTGGCCCATGATAGATAAAATGATACTAAAAGGGGTTTGAAGCCGATGAGTACGCAATATCAACCCGGTCTTGAGAATGTTATTGCAAGCGAAACCGCCATTTCTTATCTTGATGTTGAGAATGAAGAAATTGTACTGCGCGGTTACGATTTGATCGAACTTGCCAAGAAAACGAAGTATTTGGATATTGTCGGATTACTGCTCGACGGCGCTCTGCCTACTGCGGATCAGCGCGCTTACCTAGAAGATAAATTGAAATCCGCTTATGATTTTCCGAAGGATGTCCTCGCCATACTGCAATTGCTTCCTCCACAGGCGAACATAATGGATGTTTTAAGAACGGGAATTTCTGCGATTGCCAGTTTTGATGAGGAACTCGAAGACCGCTCCCGGGAGGCGAATTATCGCAAAGGGATTCGATTGTTGGCGAAAGTGCCACAAATTGTCGCTAACGGGTATCGTGCAGTAACGAAGCAGCCTTTGTTGGAGCCTCGGAACGATCTGTCCTATTCCGGCAATTTCTTATATATGATCACAGGACAAGTTCCGACGGAGATGGAGGAAAATGTGTTCGATCAATCCTTGATCGTATACAGCGAGCATGAAATGCCGAACTCCACATTTACCGCGCGGGTTATCACCTCAACGCAATCCGATATCTACGGAGCGTTAACTGGCGGCGTCGCATCGCTGAAAGGCACTTTGCACGGCGGGGCGAATGAAGCGGTAATGAAAATGCTCTTGGAAGCAGGATCGGAAACCAATATTGAACCGCTGATGCTGGAGAAATTAGCCAAGAAAGAACGCATTATGGGTTTCGGCCACCGTGTTTATATGAAAAAACTCGATCCGCGCGCAGTACTTATGAAAGAAGCGTTGGCAAAGCTGGTTAAAGATAAGAATCAAGAAGAGCTGTATCGTATGTGCGTCATTGGGGAAGAAGTGATGAAGCGCGAGAAAGGCCTTTATCCGAACTTGGATTATTATGCGGCGCCGGTTTACCATCTGCTCGGAATTCCGATCGATTTGTTCACGCCGGTCTTCCTTGCTGCACGAACCATCGGTATTTGTGCCCACGTTATCGAGCAACATGAAAACAATCGGTTATTCAGGCCCCGCGTCCTTTACACAGGACCTCGCAATTTGCATCCCCAACATTCATAAATCTAATAACGGATAAGGAGAACTAACGAAATGAGTACTATTGATTATGCACCAGCGAAAGATCTGAAAGCCGACCAACTTCTTGTTGACATTGCGGATTATGCATTGAATTATACGGTTGAAAGTAAAGAAGCGTATCGGATTGCTCAACATGTCTTATTGGATTCATTGGGAACGGGACTTTTAGCATTGCGTTTCCCGGAATGTACGAAGCATTTGGGACCGATAGTTCCAGGCGCATATTATCCGGGCGGAGCAAGAGTGCCGGGAACGAGATTCGAACTCGATCCGGTTCACGCCGCATTCAATATCGGTTGTATGATCCGCTGGCTCGATTATAACGATACTTGGCTTGCTGCGGAATGGGGGCATCCATCGGATAATCTGGGAAGCATCCTTGCCGTGGCAGACTATCTAAGCCGCAGCTATGTGTCGGAAGGAAAAGCGCCGTTAACTGTGAAAGATGTATTGACGGCTGCGATTAAAGCCCATGAAATTCAAGGTGTTTTGGCGCTTGAGAACAGCTTAAACCGTGTAGGTCTGGATCACGTGCTTTTTGTAAAAGTTGCCTCTACAGCTGTTATCACGGCAATGTTAGGCGGAAATAAGCAACAGATTATTAATGCAATATCTAATGCGTGGCTCGATGGTGGCAGTTTAAGAACTTATCGTCATGCCCCGAACACTGGATCGCGCAAATCTTGGGCAGCTGGCGACGCCACTAGCCGAGCAGTCCGTCTGGGTTTGATGGCTGTAAATGGTGAAATGGGATACTCTACTGCACTTTCGGCAAAAAACTGGGGATTTCAGGATGTTTTATTCAAAGGCCAAGAATTGACGCTTGGTCGTTCGCTTGGTTCCTACGTAATGGAAAACGTGCTGTTTAAAATTTCTTTCCCTGCCGAATTTCACGCACAGACAGCGGTTGAATGTGCTTTTGAATTACACGAATTGGTGAAGAATCGCCTTGACGATATTAGTCAAATTATGCTGATCACGCATCAATCTGCTATTCGGATCATTGATAAAAAAGGTCCTCTGAACAATCCTGCGGATCGAGATCATTGTTTACAATACATGGTTGCGATCGGGTTGTTGTTTGGCACATTAACCGCCGAACATTATGAGGATGAAGTAGCGAATGATCCAAGAATTGATGCTATTAGGGAAAAAATGACTGTAGAAGAGGATGCGCAGTATACCAAAGACTACCTCGATCCGGAGAAACGTTCCATAGCCAATGCGATTCAAATACATTTCAAAGATGGTACCCATACTGAAAAGGTGATTTGTGAATATCCAATTGGCCATCGTAGACGCCGTGCCGAAGGATTGCCGAAAATCGCTGAAAAGTATGAATCCAATTTGTTGACAAGATTCCCTAGGAAAAAGACGGCAGACATCCTTCAACTATCCCTTGATTTTGACAGCTTGATTGAGACACCTGTCCAAGAATTTATGAGCATGTTTGTAATCTAATTGTTGAATCAAGTCTTATTGGAGGGTACTATGACGTGGCTAATTGAAGAAGAACCGGAACAAAAACAGTTGGCTGCACAATTCCGAAAACTCGTGAGTGCCGGTTCGATTGTAAAAATCCCCGGCACGCATGATGGAATGGCAGCAAGAATGGCCAAACAATTTGATTTTAAAGCGATCTATCTTTCCGGAGCCGCTTATACGGCAAGCCGCGGTCTGCCTGATTTAGGCTTGATCTATTCTAACGAGGTAGCTGATCGCGCACGCGAGCTTATCCGCGCCTCCGGACTTCCGCTGCTTGTCGATATAGATACAGGTTTTGGCGGCGTGCTTAACGTTGCCCGAACCGCAAAGGAAATGGTGGAAGCGAAAGTAGCCGCCGTTCAAATCGAGGATCAGGAAATGCCGAAAAAATGCGGCCATTTGAACGGCAAGAAACTAATTTCCACGCAGGAAATGGTTCAAAAAATTCGCACGATCAAAGAAATAAGTCCTAGCCTCTTCGTTCTCGCCCGCACGGATGCGAAAAGCGTGGATGGGATGGATGCGGCTATTGAACGCGCTAAGCAATATGTGGCGGCAGGGGCTGACGGCATATTTCCGGAAGCCCTTGAAAGCGAGGAAGAGTTTCGACAATTCAGGGCCGTGGTAGATTGCCCTTTGCTGGCCAATATGACCGAATTCGGAAGAACGCCGTACTATACGGCGGATCAGTTTGAGGACTGGGGATTCAACATGGTCATTTACCCCGTTACTTCTCTGCGGGTAGCCGCAAAGGCATACGAACGTGTATTTGCGGAGATCAGTCAGACGGGAACGCAGTTCGGCTCGCTCTATAATATGCAAACCCGAAAAGAACTGTATGAAACGATACGGTATTATGATTACGAAAAGTTGGATGGGAAAATAGCCAAGACATTCTTGCCAACCAAGGAGTAAATCTCAATTGCGGAGGGGAATGGGTGAGTAAGCTTTTGTTTTGAACGACTTTGTACACAAGTTCAAGACGAGTCAGCTTCTTGCAAGAGCTGCTGAACATAAAGGAATCCATTCGGGCCATGTGATACTAACCCCCGAGAACCGTACTATTTGGATTAATTATACCATTTACGCGGGTTTTCTTGGGGGATTTACGCACTAGCGTTGCATAAACTTTAAAACCTTAATCGTCTGAAAATTAAGAAATCTATTTTTTCGTTCATAAACCAAAAGGTCAAGCCTTTCTTAAAGGTAACCCTGACAATTTGGTAATTTTATTCTTTTATGGATATTTACGACAGTCGCGAAGCCCATCGTGTCCTTGCAGCTACGCATGAAGAAAGAGCCTGAAATACGAGATCGTCGTCAGTTTCTTAACGTACTTATCTTGATTGCTTTCATTGACGTAATAAGTCCGTCTGGACGTTATACTAAATCCGAAGTGGAGAGTATGAATATTAACTCAAAATGTAAGAACATTTTAGTTACTGCTTCAACGCTTGAGAAGAACTTCGGAATTAAGTTGTTAGAAAAACAATGCCATTCGTGTAACTAATTCTAACATTTTAATTGAGGAAAGCCGTCCATACGTTACACTAAATTCGAGATGGGAGATGTATGAACATTTATTCAAAACGCAAACACATTTTATTGGCTGCTGCAGAAACCGTAAAAATGTATGGTGTCGAGAAGCTGACGTTTGAGGCAGTTGCCAAAGAGGCAGGCATTAGTAAAGGAGGATTGCTTTATCATTTTCCAAACAAGGAAGCATTAATTAGCGGGATGGTTGAAGAGGCAAGCTCAATATTTCTTGAGGAAATAAATAATAACGTGGATAATACGCCTCCAAGCAAAGGAAGGTGGACTCGAGGATATATCGCGGCAAGTTTAAAAGAAGGTAAACAAAGTGCCGGAATTTATGAAGCACTGACTACGGCTTTGTTCACAAATCCGCATTTGCTTGATGAATGGAAAAATATGTATCATGGTATTCAAGAAAAAATAGAAAAAGATGGAATTGACCCAATACAAGCGACCGTTATCCGATTAGCGACGGATGGATTATGGGTTTCTGAAATATTTGGCATTGGTGATTTAAGTGAAGAATTTCGAAAAAAAGTAATTGAATACCTATCAAATATGACAAAATAGCTCAAACATTAACTAACTGCAAGCACTAGCGTTGCATAAACTTTAAAACTATAATCGTCTGAAAATTAAGAAATCTATTCGACGACAGTTCTGAATCGTTCAAGGAATCTCTTTCTTCTTCCGTCCAGCTGATTTTCGGCTTGGTGGCCGGTTCATTTGTTCGAACCAATCTCGGCAGGAAATCCAAAGAAACACTTTCAACATGCGTCCACACTTGTTAATTTTATCGCCCTCCGTATCATTTCGACACTTTTTGGAACCGTTTACAATTTCAAAGGAGAAACAAATGGAATACGCTATAAAGCTACGGAGGATTCTCTGCATGTGTTGTTTATTCTACCACAGGATCAGTAGAGAAACTAAAGAGTCATGAAAAATGAGGAGGTAATTTTATGGAAAGTAAAGTGAATGAAATGAGAATGTCGTTGTGGACAAAGTTCTCCTATGGCATGGGTAGTTTTGGCGGTAACGCGGCATATATGTTGATTGTGTCATTTTTCATGTATTTCTGTACAGATTCCTTGGGGCTAAGTGCGACTGTCGTCGGAACCTTGCTTATGATTTCGAAATTTCTGGATGGTATTGCGGATATCTTTGTTGGGCATTTGATAAATATTACCCATTCCAAAATGGGCAAGGCAAGATTCTGGGTAATACTTAGTGCAGCACCATTTGGATTGACAACCTTTCTGTTGTTTTATTTTCCGTCCTTTTTGCATGGAACTTCATCTTATGTCTATTTATTTATCATGTACACCCTAAATTCCAGTGTATTCTATACCATATTCGGTGTTGCTGCTACAACTTTGATGGCAACGTCTACTAAGAATATTAAGGATCGATACTCTTTGTCAGCTTTTATGACTGTTCTGGGTATTTTCCCAGCGCTTATATTAGGTTTTGGTGCTACCTATATGGTGGAATTCTTTGGAGGCGGCAATACAGGCTGGAGAATAACAGCACTTATCATTGGTTTCGTCGCTTTTTTGGCTATTCTGTGGTGTGGGCTTGTGGTAAAGGAATTACCGGAAGAAAACCAAACCGAGAAAGAGAAACAAGAAAATAAAATTGGGTTTATAGAATCTCTAAAACTTTTGTTACAAAGCAAGTATTTTTGGATATTACTTTGCATTTATATAATCATTTATTTATATAGCGGCATACAGTCTAGTGCTGCAATATATTATTGTACTTATGTTTTAAATGATTCATCTGCCTTTGGTTGGCTTACTCTGGCAATGTATTTTCCGTTGGTGGTTTTGCTTGCATTTGTAAATCCGATTGTGAATAAAATAGGTCCCAGAAAAAGTAATGTGATTGGTTCTGTAATTGCCATAGTAGCTACTGCATTAATTTTTATTAATACAAATTCCATTTTGATTGTAAGTGTTGGACTCTTTATTGCGACAGTTGGATTTCTTCCATCTTATGTTACGATTAATCCTTTAATAGCAGAAGCTGCGGAATATACCAAAATAAAAAAAGGAAAAGATATTACAGCAATGTTTTATTCCTGCACTTCTATAGGTGTGAAGGTGGGATTGGGACTTGGTACAGGACTTACAGGAGTAATATTGAGCCTTTCAGGTTATGACGGTATGGCAACGGTGCAGTCAGCGGGTGCAAAGACCGGCATTACTCTTGCATACTTACTGTCACAGTTGATTGCTGGCATTTTATTGGTTATTTTATTCTGGTTACTCAATGTAGATGAAGTAAATAGCAAACTTAAAAAACAGTCAGAAGTATTGGCAGCAGTGACTGAAGAATAGCGACGATAAAGGAGGGATTCCTCTTGATGATTGCACATACAAAGCAAGGAAAAATACAAGGAACTTTAAGCAGTGAACAGGTTGTGTTGTTTGCAGGAATTCCATACGCAGCGCCCCCTACAGGGGAGCTGCGCTGGAAAGCTCCGCAGCCGGTGCCAGATTGGGAGGGAATTCGGGATTGTACTCACTTTTCCAGATGCGCATATCAGGCATCATTAGATGATTGGAATGTTCCTTCACCATATGGATCAGAGTGGAGTCTCAGGGCGGAAGAAACGCCAAGTGAGGACTGCCTGTATGTAAACATCTGGACTCCGGTGGCATGTTTGAAAAAGGAAACACAGCTTCCTGTACTCTGCGTGATTCACGGAGGAGGATTTGAAGCAGGTTCTGGAGCAGTTCCGGTCTTGGATGGCACGCACATGGCAGAGCAAGGTATTGTTGTTATAACGATAAATTATAGATTGGGTGTGTTTGGCTTTTTGGCGCACACAGAGCTTTCAAAAGAAGCTCCCTATCATACTTCCGGTAATTATGGACTCTTGGATCAGATACAGGCCTTGCGATGGATTCAAGCGAATGTTGATGCTTTTGGAGGAAACCCGGACCAGGTAACGGTCTCTGGAGAATCCGCTGGTTCGATTAGTGTCAATGCCCTGTACGAATCTCCTTTGGCAAAAGGGCTTTTTGCGAGAGCATCCGCGCAAAGTGGCGCGCATATTGGAAGAGATACTTACTGTCCACAGATTTCTTTAAGAGATGCAGAACAGCAGGGAAGTGAGTACATGCAGAGACTTGCGGCAACGTCAATCGAAGAATTACGCATGATGCCCACAGAGAAGCTGTTTGAAGCAGGATGGGGATTCTTACCATTCCGGGATGGGTATGTCTGGCCGACGTGTGCAGAAGAAGTCTTTGCGAATCGAAAACAGAACGATGTACCGCTTCTGTTGGGAAGTAATGCAGATGAGGGAACTATTTTTAAGTTTTATTTTGAACAAGAGGAAATTAAACAGAAATTTGAAAAGTTAGCGAGGGAGCGTTATCAGGAAGATGCGTTTCGTTTTCTAGAGAGATATCCTCTGACAGATGGGAAAGAAGCAATCCAGTCTATGTGTGCTGCCTACGGAGAGAAGTTGTTTGCGTATACCATCTATTCATGGGCAAAATTACAGGTTTCTTCCGGAAATTCAGATGTCTTCTATTATTATTTTAACCGTGTAACACCGGGGTCGGACTACGGGGTGTATCATTCATCAGAGCTGCTGTATTTCTACAGAAATCTGGATAAATCAGAGACACTATGGGAAGAGATGGATCAACAGTTAATGGAGAAGATGTCCAACTATCTGCTTCACTTTGTTAAGACAGGAAACCCGAATGGAGACGCTGAAGCCGAATGGGATACATTTGGTAAGAATCTGGAGATGGTTATGGAATTAGGAGAACAGGTAGGAATGATATCCCATCCCAGTATAGAGATGTTCCGCATTTACGATAAATATGATAACAGAGGAGATTTGCAGGATGAAAGCTAGAAACTTCAATGACGGTTGGTGTTTTTCCAATGGGGCACCTAATAACTGGGGAACTCCGGTGGAGGATGAGCCCAAAAAATATGTTGTTTTGCCTCATGATTCCATGATTTTGGAAAACAGAACACCTGATACGGCCAATGCAAGTCATACGGGTTATTATCCGGGTAATGTATATACATATACGAAAGCATTTGAGGTACCGCTAGATTGGAAAAACAAAGAAATCTTTCTTGAATTTGATGGTATCTACAACAATGCTATGGTGTATATCAATGATGACCTGGCAGTGCAAAGGCCTTACGGATATTCGCAGTTTTATGTGCGCACCAATGATTTTTTGAAGTATGGGCAGAAGAATGAAATCAAAGTGATTGCTAATACCGGTATGGAAAAGAATAGTCGCTGGTATACTGGCGGAGGAATCTATCGCAATGTGAAGCTGTATGTGGCCAATCCGATGCACGTTGGATTACGAGGGCTAAGGATTACTACGCCGGAGATAGATTCTGATTACGCACAGGTGATGGTGGATGTCGCAATTGAAAATGCTGACCGCAATCGACAGACTGCAACCGTAGTTTTTGAAATCGTAGATTCCGATGGGCATTGTGTAAATTGTGAAAAAGTCAAGTATACAGCCTATTCTGATGAGACCGTACATTTACGCCGCAGACTTGGAATAGACAGCCCAAAGCTTTGGAGCTGTGAAACACCCTATTTATATCAGTGTATCATTCGAATTGAACAGGATGGACAGGTGGTCGATGAGGCTTCTTCCACATTTGGGGTTCGTAAACTACAATTGGATGTTAAGCACGGATTGCGAATGAACGGAATCCTGACAAATTTAAGAGGAGCCTGTATCCATCACGATAACGGAGTGATTGGTGCTGTTTCTCTGACAAGAGCAGAAGAACGAAAAATTCAACAATTGAAGGAAGCTGGTTTTAATTGTATCCGAAGTTCGCATAATCCGGCTAGCCCGGCTCTGCTGGATGCTTGTGACAAGTACGGTATGCTGGTTATGGATGAGACTTTCGATACGTGGACTCATACAAAATGTGCTAACGATTATGCCAACCATTTTACGGAATGGTGGGAGCGGGATATAGAAGCGATGATAGAAAAAGATTTCAATCATCCCTGCGTAATCTTATATTGTGTGGGAAATGAAATTGATGAGGCGGGAACCTCTAGAGGGGCCTTTTGGAATCGCAAACTTGTGGATAAAATCCGTAGTTTAGATGATACCAGATATATCACAAATGGTATTAATGGAATGATTACTATCATGGATCAGTTGGATCAGCTTGTGCCACAGATTATAGAGAAAGTCAATGCGCAGAAGAGGGAGGTTGAAGACGGAAGTCAAAGCGATGACTCGGGAAGCAATGGCTTGAATAATCTGATTTCCTTTGCAGGGGGTGTGACAGGGGATATGCTCTTTAGTCATCCACTGATTGGAGAGCGGACAGAAGAAATCTTTGGAACGATGGATATTGCAGGAATGAACTACATGACCAGCAGATATGAATTGGATCATGAAACGTATCCGAATCGGATTATTCTTGGCACAGAAACATTTCCGGCAGACATTGTCAGACTTTGGTCTTTGGTGAAAAAACATCCCCACGTGATTGGTGATATGACCTGGACTGGATATGATTATCTCGGAGAGGCAGGATGTGGTATCTTTCGCTATGACGGATCAGAGAACTTTTGGGCAAAATGGCCTGCGAGAGCTGCCTATATCGGCGATATCAATTTGATTGGTATCCGTCGTCCTGTTAGCTATTTCAGAGAGATTGTATATGGTTTGCGCAAAGAGCCATATATTGCAGTGGAACGATTAGAACGATACGGACAAGTGGTGACGAAAACGCCATGGATGCTGTTTGATGATATCGAGAGCTGGACATGGCTGGGCTACGAGGGAAAACCTGCGATAGTCCGTGTGTTTTCTGCATCAGAAGAAGTGGAGCTTTTCTTGAATGGAAAGAGCTTTGGAAGAAAGAAAACTGCCGAGACGGCAGATTATACTGCAGAATTTGAAATTAGCTATGAGCCTGGTAATCTGCTGGCGGTTGGCTATACGAACAGCCAGGAAGATGGACGAATGGAATTAAAGAGCGCATCTGACCATCTGCAGCTGCAGGCAGAAGCAGACAGAGATGTCATTGCAGCAGACGGAGCGGATCTTTCTTATGTAGTCATCAGCCTCGTTGACGAAGCAGGAACCATCAATCCGGCTGTTACAAGAGCGGTAACGGTTACCGTAGAGGGTGCAGGCACTTTGCAGGGATATGGAAGCGCAAATCCGGAATCAGAGGGCAATTATTTTGATACGACGTGGGATACCTTTGAGGGACGTGTCTTGGCAGTCGTTCGTTCTACGAATACGCCGGGAGAAATTCTAGTGCATATCTCTTCGGAAGGATTAAAAGAGATAGAGGTAAGAATACAATCCGTTTCCTAACAAAAGCGGAAGAAAATAAACAATATGTTTGAGGGGGGAGTTATAACATGTTAGTAAAAACAATACCATTGCGGGAAGGCCGCAAAGATGTAACTTTGACAACCTATGTGCTGGATGATTCCTGGGAAATGCTAAACGGAAAAAAGCGCCCGGCCGTATTAATTTGTCCGGGTGGTGGATATCTGTACTGCTCTGATCGGGAGGCAGAACCGATTGCACTTCGCTTTGCAGCTATGGGATATCATGCGTTTGTACTGCGATATTCCGTATATTACAAAGGAGAGGGTTTTCCGGAATATGCCAATGAGCTGGAGCCAAGATCAGAGACAGCCCATCCGGCACCAGTACATGATATGGGACTTGCGATGAAGTATATTCATCAGCACGCAGAGGAATGGTTGGTGGACGCTGATCGCATTGCCATCTGTGGGTTTTCGGGTGGCAGTCATAACTGTGCTATGTATGCTGTGTATTGGAATAAACCGCTCATCACTGATTTTATTGGAGTAGAAGCGGGACTTCCACCTGCTGCAGTTATTCTGGGATACGGGGTTGGTGACAACCAAACTATGGAGATGGATCCCCAGGTGATCAGCTTTCCGGATTTATTAGATGCATATACGGTTGCTTTATTTGGAGAAAAGAATCCGGATGAGGAGAAACGGCGCGCGTTAAGCCCCTCTCTTTTGGTAGATGAACATGTGCCGCCGACATTTTTATGGGCAACAGCTGGAGACGAAACAGTTCCTGTGCTTCAGACAGTCTGCATGGGAGAAAGTCTTGTACGCAAGAAAATTCCGGTGGAGATGCATATTTTTGAAGATGGCGGTCATGGGCTTGCACTTGCAACACAGGCTACTTCGTCAGCATTAAGCAATATTGTACCGGCTGTGTCAGTATGGGTAGATATGGTTGATAAATGGTTGCAAAAGAGATTCTTGTTACCGTTACCGGCACGGATGGAATGGGAAGAGGCGGCTTTGAAGGAAGCTTAGGAGGTAGGTGGAATCTTTATGGAGAGACAGATTATCACGGAATTTGATGTGCCGGTTCCCATGCGAGATGGAATTTTATTGCGTGCGGTTATCATTCGGCCGGCAAACGAGGGGAAATATCCGGTATTAGTAAGCAGAATGCCATACGGTAAAGATTATGCGGCCAGCTATGGACCGGATGGCACAATGATTGACATTTATAGCACAGTAAAAAAGGGGTATGTGGTTGTCCTACAGGATACCAGGGGTAAATTTGCATCCGAGGGTGAGTGGGATATTATTCCTGCTATGAATCAAGAAGCTGAAGATGGTTTTGATACAATAGCTTGGGCAACAGAGATGCCGTACAGCACTGGTGAAGTGGGCACATTTGGTGGTTCCTACCTAGCATTTACCCAGTGGTGTTTGATGGACAAAGGAATTTCAACGTATAAGGCAGCTGTTCCGACGACTATATGGGAAACGCCCAGAGACGGTTTCTGGTATCGGGGTGGGGCATTAGAACTGGGACTCTTCACGGCATGGGCTTTGGGGCTTCATAGCGATACACTCGGAAAAATGGGATTGGAAGAAGAAGCGTATATGCAGGCACTCTTTCGCCTTTCCTCCGACATGGAACAAATCAAAGAGCAACTGAAAGCATTGCCGTTGAATTCCTATGAACCATTTATTAATAATCAATTGCCACCTTCTGCTATGGCTATTATTCGTGGAGGATATGAGAACAAGTCATTGGTTGAAAAGTTGTCATTTACGGATACGTATGCAAATGTTAATGTTCCGTCCTTGCATATTGGGGGATGGTACGATGTTTTTTTGAATGGTACGATTAACAATTATATAGGTGTGAAAAAACATGCGAACAAAGAAGTGGCAGCTAAGAGTAAATTAGTAATTGGACCATGGACGCACTGGACCAGAACAGTGCGTGTGGGAGATATGTTCTTTGGGTTATCTTCGAGTGCTGCGGCAATTGATATACCGGGAATGCATCTTAGATGGTTCGATCAGCTTCTGAAACATGAAGATAATGGGATGGAGCAAGAAGCTCCGATTAAGCTTTTTGTAATGGGAGATAATGTGTGGCGGGACGAACAAGAGTGGCCGCTTGCCCGTACGCAGTATAAACCATTTTATTTACATAGTCAGGGGAATGCCAATACTCTGTATGGAGACGGTGAGCTGTCTCTGAAGCCGGCAGCAGAAGAGCCTTCGGATACGTATGACTACAATCCTGCCAATCCTGTGGAAACAACAGGAGGAGCTTTTCTAGTTGTACCATACTATGCGGAAGGACCACAGGATCAACGTGTCATTGAGATTCGGGAAGATGTGCTTGTCTATACTTCGGAGATACTCGAAGATGATCTGGAGGTGACTGGACCCATAAAAGCAAATATATGGGCATCTTCCAGTGTACTGGATACCGATTTTGTGGTGAGGCTTGTGGATGTCCACCCGGATGGATACGCGCAAAACCTGACAGATGGCATCCTTCGTGCCCGTTATCGTGATTTTGAACAAACGGGAGAAGTGAGCCTGCTTCGTCCAGATAAGCCGTATTTGTTTGAAGTGGATTTGTGGGCTACATCCAATGTATTTAAACGAGGGCACCGCATTCGCGTGGATATTACAAGTAGCAGTTTCCCACGGTGGGATCGCAATTCCAATACCGGCCATGATTGTGGTGTGGATACCGAAGCAGATTTTGTTGTTGCAAGGCAGCGGATTCTACACGACAAGGAGCATCCGTCGCACATCATGCTTCCGGTAATACCGCGTTCATAATGGTATTGTCAGGAATGTAAAAGTGATGTAGATTACGCAGTATTTCTTACAAGTGATAAGGGGAGAGGCATCACGGAGGCATCACGGGTGCATCTGTCGTGATTGGGGGATATTCTGCTCAATGAGCAGTGTATCCTCTTTCATATATAAAAATGACAGGAGCCAAGTTCAAATGCATGAAATATCCCCCGAAGTTTTCAATTGAATTCTTTCGGAGGATTCATGTTATTTATGCAATTGAGGAATTCTTGCAAAACTTGCGACTTCTCGTTTTTTCTCCAAACAAAGGACATTTCTAAACTTGAATCAACTTCATCTAATTCTCGATAGACAACCCCATTGTTCTGCTGATTTTGAAAGGAAGCGGGAACGAAGGCAACTCCCATCCCGGCCGATACGAACGCAACAATGGTCAGAATTTCAGGTGCCTCTAACGAAATTTTAGGTTGATAACCTGCCTTATAACAGAGATGGATCACCGCATCATGGTAAATCGATCCATTATTGCGGGAAGATACAATAAAGTCTTCATTGGCAAGATCTTGTACACGTAAGCTTTTTTGATTTGTTAAAAGATGTTTATGAGGAAGAGCTACAACGAATTTCTCTTTATGAATAACTTTAGATGTTAAAAAAGGGCTCTGAACTGGAGTGCGTACTATACCCAGAAGAATACGGCCATCATGTAAAGCTTGCAATTGATTCGGTGTCTTCATTTGATGAAGCACCAGGTTAACAGAAGGGAACTGTAATCGATAGTTTTGCAGCAAAGGAACAATGTTATAAGTTGTTGACCCCACGAATCCAATGTCCAGTCTACCAGTTGCCCCCCTATATGCTCGATCGGCAGCATCCAATGCCTTTTCTACTTGTGCCAAAGTTAAACGGGCCTCTTCTAAGAAGACTTTTCCAGCTTCCGTCAGATCAACTCGTTGCTTGTTACGGAATAATAATGGAAAGCCCAATTCATTCTCCAACTGACGAATTTGTTGGCTTAAAGGCGGCTGCGCAATGTTTAAGCGTGAAGCAGCTCGACCAAAATGCAATTCCTCAGCAACTGTAACAAAGTAACGCAAATGGCGTAGTTCCATCGGATTCCTCATTTCATCATAATAATATTACTGTAGGTCTACCCTACAATTATATCATATATGCAGAAAGGTTCCGATTTAAAGATGGAATGCCTATGACGGATTGGGTTTACGTCAATTTCGCTCATAATGATAGTTTAAACGAACGCGTAGCTTCTATTGCTTCAGCAGCTATACGTTTGACAACAGTGCTGGCGCTCTCAATCTCATCTATTAGGCTAACTATCTGCCCAACAGCCATGAAGCCATTTTCTACTTCGCCATCGATAGCAGCCCTCTTGTTATTGATTCCTTTCATATAGAATAATATCTCTTCCTTCTCTACATTGCTTTTTTCCAATTCTTGAACTTGAATCGCATATTGATTTTTATAAACACGCCGTGGACCGCCGAGTCTTGTCATAATGATTGTGGCGTCTTCCTTGGCTTCAATCAGCAATTTTTTGTAATTCTCATGTGCCTCACATTCGATTGTGGCCACAAATCGTGTACCCATTTGGATTCCTTCTGCACCTAACATAAGCGCAGCAATCATGCCTTTCCCGTCTGCAATGCCTCCAGCAGCAACGACAGGGATGGAAACAGCCCGAACTACTTGCGGAATAAGCGTAAATGTGGTGAGTTCAGCAGGACCATTATATCCTCCAGCTTCGTATCCTTCACAAATGATCATATCGGCTCCAAGGCTTTCCGCTTTTTTGGCTTGCTTTGGAGTTGACGTAATGACCATAACCACCAGGCCCAGATCTTTCAAAATGGGAATAAAAGGAGCAGGATTTCCCGCCCCGAGACTAACGGCTTTGATCAGGTTGCGATGCTTTTGAATAACCTCCATAAATTGGTTGTTATCCGCGTACTCCCTAATTGGGATATTCACACCGAAGGGCTTGTTTGTTTTTTTAGAGGCAATGAGGATTTCCCTTTCAAATCCCTCTGGTGTTCTTCCAGCGGAACCGACTTGCCCAAAACCTCCTCCTTCGGAAACTGCTGCGGCAAGCAATCCATTTCCAATGTAGGCTAATCCGCCTTCAATGATAGGATATTCGATTCCTAATAGGGTGCATATCTTGTTTTTCAATTCATATCATTTCCTTTCTTTTCTTGTGTGCGTTTCTTTAAAGCATAAGCTTCGAACAGTTTTATTACAGCAAGAATAATGCCAATTAACTTGTTATTTCTTGAAGTATCCATATTTACAAGGAGTCAATGATGATCGAACGACAATAAGTAAACTATATTGTTAATAGTAATTTACACAATGCTTATATTTATCAACACTAGTGTAAATATATGTAAACATATAATCGTAGAATCTCCCTCGAAATTAGTTTTTTCCGATTGGCATGTCTTTTGCTGCATGATCACTTATTCACACCAAATCACTTATGGGGGTAAAAGCATGCTAGTAAATTTCGGTAAAATTTTGTTGCAACAAGTTCAACAACATCCGGATCGACTTGCGCTTGCCAATGTAGAAAGAAATCGTTTTATTACATTTAAGGAATTACACTTGTTAACAAACAAGATCTGTAACATGATGAGGGACGAGTTTGACATGCACGTCGGTGATATTTTTGCAACTCTGCTGGAAAATGATAATAATAGTCTGTTCAGTTTTTGGACAGGAAAGGGGAAAACAAGCGGTCTATGGTTGAATTACAGGGATTCATTCGATGAACATCTATACCATATTGATTTCTTGAAGCCAAAACTAATCTTTATAGAGAATGAGATGCTCGAAAGCAAAAATTATTATGAAGCTTTAAGGCATAGAGGAATGGAAATTGTCTGCATGGATAAACCGTCCAATATCCGGGAAGGTATTCATTATTTCTGGGATCTTATCGAAAAAGCGAGTGAAGATGAAGTCAATTATATATACGATATTGATAAGCACATTACACATTATCGATTTACGGGGGGAACTACGGGAAGAGGGAAATGCGCCATGTACACGCTGCGCAATACCTTGAATGCTGTTTACCAAACGTATTCTCATCCGGAAAACTATTTTGACGGAGATGTGAAGTTTCTTCATATGGCCCCTATTACCCATGCTACGGCAACTTTTGTTATGCCCGTTTATTTTAAGGGTGGAACTAATTATACGATCAACAACACGGACCAGAACATGTTCGCTGAAGCGGTAGAAAAAAATAAGATTACCTCTTCTATGGCGGTTCCCACTTTGCTTTATCGACTGAATGACTCAGACTCAAACGTAAAATACGATCTAAGCAGCTTGGATAAAGTGTTTTATGGCGGTGCGCCGATGAGCCCAGCCAAATTGGAGAGCCTGCAACAAAAATTCGGGAACATTTTTATTCAACTTTATGGTTCTACGGAAGCTTGGCCGCACATCTTGTTTTTGGGTAAGTCTGATCATCTCGTGAAATCGGAAGAGGATAAGCGGAAACTGGCTTCATCCGGCAGGCCATTACTTGGTGTCGAGATTCAGATCGTGGATGCTTTAGGAGAAGAAGTGCAATTTGGCGAGATTGGTGAAATATTTATTCGCGGTGCTTCAGTGATTAACTGCTACCACAATTCACCAGAGGAGAGTGCGGCTGGCTTCTCAGAAGACGGCTTCTGGAAGTCCGGTGATATGGGTTACATGGATGAAGAGGGTTATATTTATATAGTGGATCGTAAGAAAGACATGATCATCAGCGGAGGTTTCAATATTTATGCAATCGAGGTCGAGAATGCTTTAAACAGCCATCCCGCCGTGCAGCAATCCGTAGTTGTCGGAGTACCGCACGAAGAGTGGGGGGAAGCCGTACATGCGGAAGTCATATTAAAGGAAGATATAACGGTAAGCGAAGATGAATTGATACAATTCGTGAAGATGAAGATAAGTTACAAAGCCCCCAAAACGATTACATTCGTTAGCAAGTTCCCGGTTAGTGCAGTAGGGAAGGTTCTTAGAAGAAAAGTTAGAGATGTTTACTGGCGTGATCAAATTAGGAAAATCTAGTATTCAATTGACTTCTATTTTGTATTTTTTCATTTTGGCGTACAGCCAAGGTCGGCTGATACCAAGCATTTTGCTGGCGATAGTCTTATTTCCTTGTGCTTTTTGCAAGGCGTCCAGAATGAGTTCCCGTTCTTTATGATTCATGCTTTGCTTGTGTCCACCAAGCATGGAGTGGGGGGGCTCCTCGGGATTTAGCGTGTTTTCGAGTCTTAAGCCCGAACTATTTTTGTTGTTAAGGATGTAGTCTGGTATTTGATGGATATCGATGTGCCCATCCGTAGTTACGTTCGCTGCACGTTCCAATATATTATGTAATTCGCGGATATTTCCCGGCCACTCATAGTTTAGCAAGGCAGACATAGCAGAGCTAGTAATCCCTTTTATTAAGAAACCCGATTGATTTAATTTATCAATAATCGAATCCGCAATATCGGGAATATCTTCTTTGCGCTCACGTAGAGAGGGGATATCGAGTCTTATTATATGGAGGCGGTAGTAAAGATCAGTACGAAATTTACCGATTTTTACTAAATGATCTAAGTCTTGGTTTGTTGCCGCAATGATTCTTGTAGTTAATTGAATGGTTCTATGGCTGCCGATGGGTTCAAACTCCTTTTCCTGAAGAACACGAAGCAGCTTTGCCTGAAGGTATATCGGCATTTCGCCGATCTCATCCAAAAATAGCGTTCCGTTCTGGGCAAGTTCAAATTTCCCTTTTTTACCCCCTTTTTTCGCACCAGTGAAGGATCCTTCTTCATATCCGAAAAATTCCGATTCCATTAACTCTTCTGGGATGGCGGCGCAGTTTATTTTAACAAATTTGCCTGGCAAGGAGGAAGCGTCATGAATGCCGTGTGCAAATAGCTCTTTGCCTGTTCCGCTATCTCCGATCAGCAAAACAGTCGAAAGGCTTCGCGAAGCGGCCAAGGCTTCCTTCTTTACTTTTTGGATGATGGGGGATTGTCCGATAATATCGGCAAATGAATACTTCACCCCTTTTGTATCCTGTAATGCCTGCTGAGAATACGAAATTTTATTCTCCTGTTTATTTTCGAACTTCGATTGAAGTTGAGATTCAAGCAAATCATACATTTTTTTATAAGAAACAAGGACCTGAGAAGTGGAAAGAATTCCTATTGGTTCATGCCGTTCATTGACTACTGGTGCATTGCTGATCCTTTTGTTTAAAAATAAGACTCGAGTCTCATAATCTGTCATATCGGGCGTAATATGAATTGGAGCGTAATTAATGAACGGTTTGATTGACCCCGTTAACGGTATGCCCTCCGTGATAGCTTGAATAATTTTGTTTTTGGTGATGATTCCCATCAATTGATTTTCTGTATTGACTACGGAAATAATATTGGTGTTATGATTGGCAAAAATTCGCAGTGAATCAAGCAGAGAATGATGTTCGCCACAGTTTTCGATGGTTATCATCAATTCCTTAATCAGCAATCGGACCACCCCTTTCTATTAAAGTATAAACCCCATAATTTGGGATGTAAATCATCGGTTATTAGAAATGTAAACAACAACTTTCATAAATGTAATCAAATGCTTACAGTATATCATTGGCATGAAAATTGCTTATATAAACGATTAGACTCGGATAGGAACCATACGGAAGGAGAGGGATACAATGAAACTGTGGGAATTTTCAGTTGGCGAGGTTTTTAAGACAGAATCTGATGTGATTACAAAAGAAGAAATTGTTGATTTTGCCTCACGTTACGATCCTCATTATTTTCATTTGGATGAAGAAAAGGCAAAAGAGAGTATGTTTAAGGGAATCGCCGCATCGGGGCTTCATACCTTGTCTTTCGCCTGGAGCTTGTGGATCAAGATGGGTATTCTAGGTGAAGATGTGATTTGTGGCATTGGAATGGATAAAATCCGTTTTCTTAAACCGGTATATCCTGGGGATAGGTTATCTTCTGAAGTTACTATTCTATCGTTAGAAAGCCATCCGAAAAAGAAGGACATGGGCTACATGGAGTTCAAGCTGTGTGTCAGGAATCAGGATTCTGCCGCAGTACTGAAAGCAGAAATGAAAGCTTTGATGAAAGGAGACCGGGAATGCGAAGAACGGTAATCGTAAGCGGGGCGAGAACCCCTTTTGGCAAATTTGGCGGTGTTTTGAAAGACATACAGGCGGTTGACTTGGGCGCAAATGTCATAAGGGAGGCATTGGAGCGTACTGGTGTCAGCGGAGAACTGGTTGATCAAGTCATTATGGGAATGGTTCTGCAATCAGGAGCCGGCCAAATTCCATCTCGTCAAGCGGCTATTAAAGCCGGGTTGCCTTGGGAAGTACAGTCGGAAACGATCAATAAGGTATGTGCCTCCGGATTGCGTGCAGTAATTCTTGGTGATCAAATCATACGTGCCGGCGATGCACAGATCATTGTATCCGGTGGAATGGAAAGCATGAGCAACGTTCCTTATGCTGTATCGAAGACACGTTGGGGCATGCGGATGGGGGATACTGTGATTCAGGATTTGATGATTCATGACGGATTAACTTGTGCCTTTGAAGATGTTCATATGGCTGTTCATGCTTCCTCAGTGGCTAACGAATTTAATATTTCCCGTGAAGAACAGGATGCATGGGCTTATCGCAGCCATCAGAGAGCTGTGGCGGCAATTAACACAGGAAAGTTCAAAGATGAAATCTGTCCGATTACGATCAATCATAAAGGTAAGCCTTTCATTGTTGACACGGATGAATCCCCCCGTAAGGATACCAGCTTGGAACAATTGGAGAACCTGGCGCCAATCTTTGTAAACGATGGAACCATTACGGCCGGCAATGCACCCGGTGTAAACGATGGAGCTGGAGCATTGGTTTTAATGTCGGAAGAGAAAGCTTTAGAGTTGGGGAAACAGCCTTTGGCTACGATCCTTGGGCATGCAGCGGTCGGCCAGAAGGCTCCCTATATTGCTACTACACCGGGCCTCGCGATTAACAAACTGTTGAAAAAGACAGGTCATTCCATTAGCGATATCGATTTGTTCGAAATAAATGAAGCCTTTGCTGCAGTTGTGATGACCAGTTCCAAGACCATCGTTGGGCTGGAGCTGGATAAAGTGAATGTCAACGGCGGAGCTATCGCTTTGGGTCATCCTGTTGGGGCTAGCGGAGCGCGCATTTTGATTAGCCTTATTTATGAGTTGCGTCGTCGTGGCGGAGGCTTGGGAATTGCAGCGATATGCAGCGGTGCGGCGCAAGGTGATGCGATCTTAGTACAAGTACATTAAGGAGTGAGAATATGGATATTAAACGTGTAATGGTCATTGGAGCCGGCCAAATGGGAAGCGGTATTGCACAAACGGCAGCAACAGCAGGATTTCATGTAGCATTAAATGATATTAGGTTAGAGTTGGTGGAAAAGGGGCTAGGCTCAATCAAGTCGAATTTGTCCCGCGATGTAGAAAAGGGACGGAAGAGTGTAGAGGAAGCGGACGCCATTTTAAGCCGTATATCCAGCTCTGTGAATTTGGAAGACGCCGGAAATGCTGATTTTATCGTAGAAGCTGTGATAGAAAATATGGCCATTAAATCGGATTTATTCAAGAGGCTTGATGACATCTGCCCTCCTCATACAATCTTGGCAACGAATACCTCATCATTGCCGATAACGGAAATCGCGGCAGCAACCAAGCGACCTGAAAAAGTAATTGGCATGCATTTCATGAATCCGGTACCGGTGATGAAGCTGATTGAAGTAATTCGAGGACTAGCCACTTCCGATGAAACCTACCAAGTCGTTGAGGGTTTATCCAAGAAAATGGGCAAGGTTCCTGTAGGGGTCAATGATTTTCCCGGTTTTGTCTCTAATCGAATTTTACTCCCGATGATTAACGAAGCGATTTATTGCGTTTATGAAGGAGTTGCTACGGCTGAAGCGATCGATGATGTGATGAAGCTAGGCATGAACCATCCGATGGGTCCGTTGACATTGGCAGATTTCATCGGTCTGGATACTTGCCTCTACATTATGGAGATATTGCATGACGGACTAGGCGATTCCAAATACCGTCCATGCCCACTGCTTCGCAAATATGTCAAAGCCGGTTGGTTGGGCAAAAAAACCGGCCGCGGTTTTTTTACTTATGAAAAATAAGGAGCTACTATGAATATTATTCGAACAAAAACAGATCATATTTTACAAATAACCATTTCCCGAGAAAAAAATATGAATGCCCTTAATTCAGAGATCCTAAAAGAGATTAATGAAATATTAGATGAAACTCGTCAAGATGATTCCATTCGGGTTGTTATTTTTACTGGTGCGGGAGTAAAGTCATTTATTGCCGGTGCGGATATTGCCGAGCTTGAATCCATCCAAACGCCATCAAATTCTCTTGATTTTTCTCGATATGGGCAACGCGTGTTTGATGCTATCGAGAACTTGCCACAAGTGACGATCGCCGCAATTAATGGCTTTGCTCTCGGGGGAGGACTGGAATTAGCATTAGCTTGTGATATTCGGGTGGCCGGAAAAAACGCGAAATTAGGATTGCCTGAAATCAATTTAGGATTAATTCCCGGATATGGCGGCACTCAAAGAATGCTTCGGTTGTTGGGTTATGGCTTAACCAAATACCTCATACTAACCGGCAAAATGATTGACGCTGAAAAAGCTTTGCAGATGGGATTGGTCGAAGAGGTATGCGAGATAGATGAGCTGATTCCGTTTGCCCATAGATTGGCGGAAGAACTGTCAAGTAAATCCCCTCTGGTGATCAATCGGATCAAAGAAATAATTAATAATTGTTACGATTATGATTTGAAAAAAGGATTAGATTTTGAAGCTAGTATGTTTTCGAATGTATATTCTTCCCAAGATGCAAAGGAAGGGATATCGGCATTTTTGGATAAAAGGAAACCTCTTTTTATTGGGAAATAAAATTCGGCCCGCTTAGAAAGCGGGTTTTTGTTTTTTTTGGAATATGTATTTCCGAGGCAAGCCATTAAGAGTCGTCAAAGTACCAGTAAATAGTCGTCAGAATGTTAGTCGTCACTAGCCCTTTTCAATAACATAGAACCTAGGACAGACTGTAGGGGCAAGGAAAGGAGAGGAGAGGGATTTCATGAATAAGAAGTCAAATTTCTTTAAGTCAGCTAAACCGATTTGGCCCGAAGGGATTTCGGGACAAATGAATTACATTGCAGGGTTCAGAGCGATTATTGACAAGCCGGATTCCGCAGAAGTTATGCTTAACATTGCGGTCGCGACGCTATATCGGGTTTGGTTAAATGGCGAGTTTATCGGATATGGCCCTGCAAGAGCGGCGGAAGGTTATTTCAGGGTGGATGAATACGCTCTTCCCGGCAACTGGGTTAATGGTGCCAATATCATCGCAATAGAAGTTGTTGCTTATAATGCTCATACAAATTACATCATGATGCAACCAGAATTTCTACAAGCAGAAGTCATTTGTGACGGTAAAGTGTTAGCTTCTACAGAAGGAGAGGGAGTCAGGTTTGAAGCAAGGTTATGCAGCGAGCGTGTGCAAAAAGTACCGCGGTACAGTGCGCATAGAGCGTTTATAGAATATTATCATATGGATTCCGGGTCCCTAGATTGGAAGAAGAACCTGGCGTGCGAATTTATGTCGTTGGCGTGTAAAGCAATGCCAGAGAAGAGGTTGTTGCCTCGTGAAGTTGAATATCCTGAATACACGCTGAGAGTACCGGTTCAAGAGATCGAACAAGGCACTTTTGATGAAGATTCAGCTGCAGATGATTCTTGGTTACCTGTCTGGACGCCTATGGTCGGAAGTTTAATAAAAGGCTTCACTGCTGATGAATTTGAAGTTAATCCAATTCGCGATTATCAACGGACGAAGTCGTATAAGACAATGGAGAACGATGATTTTCTTTCCTGTGACATGGCCGTTGATTTAAATAAAGGCTCGTATTGGATGGTTGATTTTGGCACGAATTTAACGGGCTTTATCGGGGCTACCGTAATCGTCAAAGAGCGGACTAAGATTTTTTCCTATTTGATGAGTTACTGATTAATGGTGATGTAAGTCTAAAGCGTTCTGATAATAATTCCATTATTGGATATGAGCTTGAAGAGGGTGCATATATCCTCGAATCGATAGAAGCTTATACGTTGAAGTATTTAAAAGTCATGATTTTTGAAGGTTCATGCGAAATGAGAAATATTCAACTTAGAGAATATGCGAATCCGGAAGTATATAAGGCACATTTTTCAAGCAGTGATGGGAAACTGAATCGATTATTTGAAGGTGGAAGAGAAACGTTACGTCAAAATGCGGTGGATCTGTTCACCGATTGTCCTTCCCGTGAAAGAGGTGCCTATTTATGTGACTCTTTCTTTACAGCAAGAGCCGGATTTGATCTGACGGGAAACAGCAAAGTAGAGCGTAACTTTTTGGAAAACTTCCTATTAGCGGATACATTCAATCAGTTGCCAGAAGGTATCCTGCCATTCTGTTATCCTTCGGATACGAAACCAAACTATCGGGATATTAAATCACCCTATGCCATATTTATTCCTAACTGGTCATTATGGTTTATTGTCCAGCTTGAGGAATATTTAGCCCGGAGTGGAGATGTGCAATTAATCGAACTTTGTAGGCCTAAAGTGTTAAAGATGTTAGATTATTTTAAAGCGTTTGAGAATGAAGACGGACTCCTTGAAAAGCTTGAAAGCTGGGTATTTATAGAATGGTCCAAGGCAAATGAATACGTTCAGGATGTAAGTTATCCGAGCAATATGCTTTACGCAGGAGCTATGGCTGCTGCAGGTAGACTCTATCATTTGGAACAACTTCTTGATCGTTCAAACCGCATAAAAGAGGAGATCTGTAAACAATCCTACGATGGCACCTTTTTCGTAGATAATGCGGTGCGTGAGAATGGTGTTTTAAAGATTACAAATAATCGGTCTGAAGTCTGTCAATATTATGCGTTTTTCTTTGAAATCGCTGTGCCTGAAACACATGGACGACTATGGGATATCCTGCTTTCCGAGTTTGGGCCGAAAAGAAAGGAATCAAGGGCTTATCCTGAAGTCGATCCCGCTAATGCGTTTATAGGGAACCACTTGAGACTTGATTTGCTTTCACGATATGGCTTCGGTAACCAACCGATGAATGAATCAAGGGCTTATCCTGAAGTCGATCCCGCTAATGCGTTTATAGGGAACCACTTGAGACTTGATTTGCTTTCACGATATGGCTTCGGTAACCAACCGATGAATGAATCAAGTGATTACTTCATGTACATGATAGGGAGAACAGGTACGGTATGGGAGCATGCCGACGAATCTGGAAGCTGCAATCATGGATTTGGTTCACATCTCGTGCGTTGGTTATTTAAGAATGTGGTTGGTATTAAATATATTGACAATTTAAATAAGACGATCGCTATACGGTTTGAGGCCTCTGAACTAACTTGGAGTGAGGGAAGGATACCGCTCTCAAATGGATATCTAGCTGTTAATTGGTGGCGGGAAGAGGAAGCGATCTACTATCGAGTTGAATTACCGGCAGGATTCAGACTGGAAGTGGAAAATAGGACCGGTTTAAGTCTTGTTCGGAAGTAACTGAAGGTTTGCCAGGACCGTTAATAAGGATGAAGACCTTGCTTATGAACATGAAGCAGGTCTTTTTTTGTTCCAAAAAGTCGTCAAAACGTTAGTCAGTAGTCGCTATATTGTTAGTTGCCTCTGGCGTATCGCTATAAGATGGGGAGGAGAGTTAATAACTGATTTTTAGGAGGAGCAACATGACACTACATTTTCCAGAAGGTTTTTTATGGGGAGCATCGACTGCAGCACATCAGGTGGAAGGGAATAATACGAATTCCGATTTTTGGCTCATGGAAAACTTGGAGGGTTCAGTTTTTAAGGAGCCTTCGGGAAGCGCCGTAGACCACTATCGTCGTTATAGGGAAGATATTGCTTCGATGGCCGAAATGGGCTTGAATTCCTATCGGTTCTCGATGGAATGGGCACGAATCGAACCGGAGGAGGGGCGCTTCGATGCGGCGGAAATTGCACATTACCGGGATGTACTGGTCGCGTGTAAAGAATGGAATATCACGCCTGTCGTGACCTTGCATCACTTTAGTTCGCCGCAATGGCTTATCCGAGAGGGAGGTTGGGAGTCGGCCGATACACCTGCCCGATTTGCTCGCTACTGCACGCATGTCATGCGCGAATTAGGCGACTTGATTCCCTATGTATGTACGATCAATGAAGCGAATATTTCCATTGGGATCAAGAAAATTATGAAGCGTTACCAATCCAAGTCGGGGGCGCCCGGTGCACAGGTTGGGATGAATATGGACAAAATGGATCAAATGCAAAAATATAATGAGGGACTGAGCAAAGGCTTTAACGTGCCTTATACCGAGGTTCACATGTTCCTAGCTCCACGTTCGGATAAAGGCTTGGAAATCATTTTTCAAGCTCATACTGAAGCGAGAGCAGCAATCCGCAAAATCAGTCCTCATACTCAAATCGGGTTGACGCTGTCGCTCTATGACATTCAGAGTGTTCCTGGCGGAGAGGAGCAAGCCGCCGATGCGTTGCAGGAGGAGTTTCTCCAATTTCTCCCTTACTTGCAGGATGACGATTTCTTCGGCTTGCAAAATTATACGCGAGCGATTTATGGCCCAGATGGCATTCTGCCTGTCCCGGAGGGCGTTGAGAAGACTCAGATGGGGAACGAATTTTACCCGGAAGCGCTCGGGGCTGTTGTCCGTTATGTTGGGGGGCAACTGAGCATCCCGATCATGATTACGGAGAATGGCGTGGCGACAGATGATGATACTCGCCGCGTTGCCTTCATCGATCGGGCCTTGAAAGGCGTGCATGAATGCATTGCGGATGGCATTCAGGTATTAGGCTATATGCACTGGTCGCTGATGGATAATTTTGAATGGCAGCTCGGGTTCTCAAGACGTTTCGGGCTTATTAAGGTAGACCGTTCGACACAGGAGAGGACCATCAAGACTAGTGGCCTTCATTTGGGGAATATTGCGAAAACGAACGCGATTTAATGCATCCGAAGATTCTCGATTTGTAAATGGAGCCGTGATCGCAGCTGACGGAGGCTGGGCTGCGTATTAAGACAAACGAGGGGGTGAACGGGTGTGTGCCCGCCCAACCCTCTTACATCCTTTGCGAAAAGTCGCCAAAACGCTATTGGAATGTCGTCAGATTGTTAGTTGGGCAGTGATGTAACCATTATGATAGAGGTAAGACATATCAGAATATAGCAAGAAGGAAGGGATTCTTAAATGGATAAAGCCGCAATGGCGAGTACAGATCAGGTAAGTACTCGGTCAAAGAAAAAGGAAAATCGGTACCGCAAATATTCGCCGCTCTTGATCATGATGGCGCCGGGTCTTATTTACATGTTTTTCAATAACTATCTCCCGATGCTCGGGATCGCGATCGCCTTCAAAAAAATAAATTTCGCTAAAGGTATCCTCGATAGCGATTGGGTTGGCTTTAAGAATTTTGAATACCTGTTCAAGACATCTGACGCTTTTATCATAACCCGTAATACGATTCTGTATAATCTGTTGTTTATTTTTCTAGGAACATTTTTGTCCTTTGTCTGTGCCGTTTTGCTGAACGAAATTAAAAATAAAGTATTGATAAAATTTTACCAAAGCATCATCACGTTGCCCCATCTAATATCCATGGTCATCGTCAGTTACTTGGTATTTGCACTTCTTAGTCCGGACACGGGTTTTCTGAATCACACGGTACTCCCTTGGTTTGGAATAAAGGATGGTATCTCATGGTACAGTGAAGATAAATACTGGCCTTGGATTTTGACAATCGTACATTTCTGGAAAAGCGTAGGATACTCCAGTATTGTGTTCTTCGCGGCGCTGCTCGGCATTGACGAAGAATATTATGAAGCGGCCAGACTTGACGGTGCGACTCGATTACAGCAAATCCGCCACATTACCTTGCCGATTCTGACTCCGGTGATTATTATGTTGACTCTGCTTAGTGTAGGACGAATTTTTTACTCTGACTTTGGTCTGTTCTACCAAGTTCCAATGAACGCCGGGGCACTATTTAATACAACGGCGACGATCGATACTTATGTATTTAGAGGTTTGATGGGCGGCGGAGACCTTGGCATGTCCACCGCGGCAGGAGTCTATCAATCCGTCGTCGGATTCCTGCTCGTCATACTAGCGAACTATACCGTGCGACGTTTCAGCAAAGACAACGCGTTGTTCTAAGGAGGGAATCATCTTGAAAAATGAAAGCAAAGGCTTGACATGGTTCGCCCATGTTATGATGTTAGTGTTCGCCGTCGTCTGTATTCTACCGTTCGTGTTGCTCATTTCTGCATCGTTTACCGATCAGAATGCCATCATCGCACACGGTTACTCTTTTATCCCCCATACGTTCAGTTTGGCAGCGTATGAGTATCTGTATCAAAGAGGGGGGGATATCGCACGTGCTTATGGGGTGACCATTTTCGTAACGATCGTTGGAACAGCAGCAGGGGTAGCCATTACGGCACTTCTAGCCTATCCGTTGTCCAGAAGTGTGACCCCCCACCGTAATTTGATTATGTTACTCGTTTTCTTCACCATGTTGTTTAATGGAGGACTCGTTCCCACCTACTTAGTATTTACACAGCTCTTCCATATCAAGAATACCATCTGGGCGTTAATTGTGCCGGGGCTGCTGACGAACGGATTTTACGTCATGATGATGCGGACTTTTTTCCAAACGACGATTCCAAGCGCTTTGATCGAATCCGCACAAATAGACGGAGCCGGAGAGTACAGAACCTTATGGTCGATCGTGATTCCTCTGTCGGCGCCTATCCTTGCAACGATCGGATTGTTTGAATGTATTATGTATTGGAATGATTGGCAGCTAGGGATGATCTATATTACCAATCCAAAGCTTTTCAGTATCCAAAATTTGCTGAATCGTATCATACAGGACATTCAGTTTATCAACACCAATATGAGCAATAATGCGGGTGATGCCATGCAGCAAATGCCTTCAGATTCAGTTAAGATGGCCATTGCCGTGATTGGCGTACTGCCTATCCTAGTGGCGTATCCGTTCTTCCAAAAATATTTTATCAAAGGAATAATGATCGGTGCTGTAAAAGGGTAAGGGTGGATAACTCAAATAGTTTGCCAAAGTTCAACGCCACAACTGATTTATTATGGTTGTGGCGTTGATAGTTTTTTTAAAGATTTAGAGTATGATAGAAGTAAGATTGAAATCAAATCCTAAAGGAGTCGAGATGGCATGGATACTCGCAAGTGGAACTGGCGGCGAACCTCATTGCGGTACAAGCTAATAGCTAGCGTCCTTATTCTGACTTTGCCGTTTGTCGGGATGCTTTTATACAACAACTATTATGCTATTCATGTCGTTCGCGGCCAAGTTGCCGATTCTTACAAAAATCTGCTGGGACTATATATGAACCAAACGGATTCAAGTCTGAATGATGTGGATTCCTATATGAATACAGTAGCAAGCACCGGTTATGATTTATTGTCCCTGAGCCAGGCTGCAACAGATCTGGATTATTACAGTGCAAATGTTTATTTGTTCAATAAGCTGACTAGGGAGATTTCATTGTTCGAATCCATAAATTCATTTTTTGTTTATACAGACCACAGGCAAGATTTTTTGAATATATCCAGAAACAATCGCCCGACAGTTGAAGAAAACGATATCATTTCAGAACATATCATCGATTTGATTCATTCCCGTCAATTTCTGAAAGGGACATCCGAAAAAAGATGGCAGACTATTCGAATAGGACAAGATAATTACCTTATTGATATTGTTCAAGCAGGCGACGCTTATTTGGGGGCATGGGTTAAAGCCGATGAATTATTAAAGCCGCTTAGCTCACTTCAGATCGGAGAGGAGGGAGAAGTCATTTTAGTCAATGAGAAGGGTGCACCCATTACGGATACAAAACTGGTAAGCGAATATGGAATCGAGTTGCACAAGAACCTAAACGAATATTATATTTCGGGCACGAGCAGGAAATTTCTGGTTGTCAGTGCATCGTCCCGTAAAGGTGAATTCAACTTGGTTACATTAATTCCCGATCATTATATTTTGGCAAAGCTTCCTTATCTTCAATCCATCGTCTGGTTGATTACGATCGCCATTTTTCTCTTTATCCCTATCGGGCTTTATTTCATGAGGCAGTCGATATTGGTTCCGTTATATCGGGTATTGCGTTCCATGCAGAAGGTTCGCGAGGGAGACTGGAGCAGCAGGGTAGTGCTCAACAACACTCCGGGTGAATTTCAGCTGATCGGTGAGGAATTCAACGCCATGATGACGGAGGTTGAAAGACTGCGCATTAATGTCTACGAAGAACAACTGAATAAGCAAAAGGAAGAATTGCAACGGCTACAGCTGCAGGTTAATCCGCATTTTTTCCTGAACACACTCAATATCGTATATAATCTGGCCAAAGTGAAAAACTATGAATTAATCTTGGAAATCACGATGTCTTTGATCGAATATTTCCGTTATATGTTTCGCAGCAATACCTCCTTCGTACCTTTAAAAGACGAGCTTGAGCATACTCGGAATTATTTGCGGATTCAGAGCCTACGGTTCCCTGGCAAACTGATATGGACCATCTATGCGCCGGATTACTTATCGGAAGTCCCAATTCCTCCGTTAGTCATCCAATCGTTTGTCGAGAATTCAATTAAACATGCCGTCACGCTGGATGAGCCGCTTAACATGTTCGTGCAGATCGAATTTTTGATTGACGAGCCCGGCTCCCGAATGAAAATAAGCATCAAAGATTCAGGGCTCGGATTTGGTGACCAAGTTCTTCGAGAGCTACAGGCAGGCCGAAGTGTCGAGAATGAACGGGGCGAGCATACCGGAATCTGGAACGTGGAGCGGCGATTAAGACTTTTGTACGGTAAAACCGTATCCATTCGATACGATAACGATAAGGGAACCGGCGGTGCTGCGGTAGATATCATTCTTCCTACAAATCCGGGAATGGAGGAAACACGATGAATTATCATCTGCTTATTGTTGACGACGAAGTTCTCGCCATCGAAGGGGTGAAATCCGATCTTGATCTAAATAAATTAGGGATTACCAAATTGTTTACAGCCATCAATATTAGACAAGCCAAAGACTTGTTTGAAAGGGAAAAGATCGATATTCTGCTCTGCGATATCGAAATGCCTCAAGGCAGCGGCTTTGATCTGCTTACTTGGGTACGGGAGTATCATACCCATACAGCGGCGATCTTCTTTACAAGTCATGCCAATTTTAAATACGCCAAAGAAGCATTGCAGCTAGGAAGTCTCGATTATTTACTGAAGCCCGTTCGTGCGACCGATTTGGAGAACGCCATCCGCAAGGCGCAGGCTACTATCGACCGTAACAGTGAAATCAATAGGAACAGCCAGTCCCATCAATTATGGCTCAAGCATCATTCCTTTATTATTGAACGGTTTTGGGTGGACTTGATTAGTCATTCCATACCAAGCCAGCAGGCCGCAATCCAAGATCAGGTCGAGCGCCATCATATTCCAATTACAGAAGAATCCATTTTCCTTCCCATTCTTATTTCTGTCCAAAGATGGAAGAAAGAGCTAAACCGAAGAGATGAGAAGATCCTCGAATACGCCCTTAAAAATTCAGCCGAAGATATCCTTATAGGCGATCGTTCTAACGGTATATGCTTTCAATTGGACCGGGGAATGCTCATGATTGTATTGGTCGCGAACCGGGGAACGGATTGGGATTATGATCAGCTTACAGAAGATTGCCGTCAATATATAGATTCTTGTAATGGTTATTTTTACTGTGACCTGTCCTGTTATTTCGGACTCTCTGTAGAGGCCCATGAGATGGCAGAAATGGTATCGGAGTTGCGGAATCGGGACCGTAACAATGTAGTCTTTGTGAACCAAGTCTTTCTTCACCATGAAAGCGGATCCTCCATTCAGCCTGCTAAGTTGCCGGCATTGCGTGTAGTCTTGTCCCTAATGAAGACTGGTACCAAAGAAGCCGTAATTCACGAAGTGGAAGCGATCTTAGACAATCTTGTAAGTAATCAAGGGATGGATGCCGAGATTTTGCATCATTTCAATCAAAATTTTGCACAGGTCGTGTTTTCATTCCTGAACTTGAGAGGCATTGAAGCCAATCAATTGTTCGGAGATGAAGAGTCTAAAAGCATTTCGGAAACAGCCCTACGGTCCATAACGGATATGCTTGCTTGGGTTCGTCATTCCGTAAGCAAAGCGATGAACCATGCGGAAGCGGTTAAAGAGACGGAAAAGATCGTCCAGACCGTTAAAGCCTATATATCTCTTAACATGGATCAGGATATGACCCGTGAATCGATCGCCAACCAGGTTTTTCTCCATCCGGATTATTTAACGAGAATTTTTAAAAAGGAAACGGGATATGCCATATCCGATTACATTGTGCTGGAAAAAATCAAGGTTGTGAAGGAGTTATTGTCCCAAACGGATTTGCCTGTAAGTTCCATTGCATCAACTTTGGGATACACGAATTTTTCGTATTTTACAAAACTGTTTAAAAAGCATGTCGGAATTGGGCCAATGGAGTATAGGAGTCAATTCAGCAACCTTTAATATGTCGTGAAAACGCTATTATGATGTCGTCAAAGTGTTAGTCGCTCCTCAAGCGGAACGATATGATGAAGATGTAAATGAACAATACCAAATGGGGGGTAATACGATGAAAAGTAAAATGAAAATGGCCGCCTTGTCGCTTGCCGCAGTTATGTTAACGGGAGTGATTGCCGGGTGTTCGTCATCCAAGAATGAGGGAGGCAGTGCTTCTACTGCATCACCTGCTTCCACGGGAAGCGCAAACAGCGCTACGAAGGATCCGTATGAAATTGCAATTGCCATGCCGGTCTTTGGAGCAGTCCCTAAGGATATACAAGCGGTACAGGATGAAATCAGTAAAATCACGCAAGCGAAAATCAACGCAACGGTCAAACTACTTCCGATCAGCATCGGTGCTTGGGCGCAGCAACTGAATTTGATGACGTCCGCCGGCGAAAAGCTGGATATGTCCTTTGATTTTGGGGCTTCCTACCCGGCTGATGTGGCTGCAGGTAAAGTAGTAGCTTTGGACGGCATTCTGGACAAGTACGGTCAGGATCTAAAAAAACAATTCGATATCGATTACTTGAATAGCGCAAAGGTTAGCGGTAAGCTTTATGGCGTTCCTGTTATTAAGGATTATACGACCGGGCAAGCCGGCGTTGTGATGAGGAAAGATTTGGTCGACAAGTATAAGATTGATATCTCCTCCATCAAGAAAATGGATGATCTGGATCGTGTGTTCAAAACGATAAAAGACAATGAACCCAATGTGTTACCGCTGGGAACTGGGTCAAGCGGTCCGTTTGAGCAATTTTTTAATTATGACAAAATGGGCGACCGGTTTGGGGTATTGCCCGGGTTCGACAATGGTCTTAAGCTCGTGAATTATTACGAGACCAAAGGATACGAAGACGATTTGAAAAGAATGAATGCATGGTTTAAAGCAGGATATATCAATAAAGACGCTGCTACGAGTCAGATTAGCGGTACGGATCTCATGAAGGCAAATAAGATATTTTCTTACTTCATAGCTAATAAACCGGGAGGTGTAGAAGGGGAAAGCCGCTTGTCGGGCAAAGAGTTAGTATTTGCTCCTTTAACTCCGAATGTATATTCGACAACCAGCGATGTGCTTACAGGGCTTTGGACGATTTCTCAGAATTCTAAGAATACCGATAGAGCCATGATGTTCATGAATCTTATGTACTCGGATAAGGATATCGCTAATTTGTTATTGTGGGGCATTGAGGGTAAGCATTATGTAAAGAAAGCGGAGACCAGTATTGATTATCCTGCCGGCATCGATACGAAGACGGTCGGTTATGCCAATCAAGGTTGGCTCATTGGGAACCCAACCATAACCTACACGTTTGCCAACGAACCTGCGGATAAGTGGAAATTATCCTTGGAAGCGAATAAAAAGGCGATAAAGTCGAAAGCGCTTGGCTTCTCCTTTAATGCCGAACCCGTTAAAAACGAGTCTATAGCCCTTAACAATGTTCTGCAACAGTATAAACAAGGTTTGGAATCGGGTACCATTGATCCTGCCGATAAGCTTGAAGAGTTTAGATCCAAGCTGAAGGCTGCGGGGATTGATAAAGTTATTGCAGAGAAGCAGAAGCAATTGGACGCTTGGGTAGTTGCAAACAAAAAATAATGGCAAGAGCCGGGTCATGTTTTACGACCCGGCTTTACTATGGAGGTAGAAGATTTTGGCGCAGAACACGGAACCGAACATTGAATTTTTAGAACAGAAAGATGGGCCGACACTGGGCCTATCAAGAGATTCCGGAGTCGGTATAGTAAGACAGGATGGCTATGTTTTCAAAGATTTAAATAAGGACGGCAAGCTCGACAAGTACGAAGATTGGAGACTTTCACCGGAGGAAAGAGCTAAGGATCTGGTATCCAGAATGACCATCGAGCAGCTAGCGGGGCTTATGCTGCACAGTAATCACCAGTCGCTTCCAAATCAAGGCTGGTTCCAGGAAACCTACGGCGGAAAGCGATATGTGGAAAGTGGAGCACAGTCCCATGATTTAACGGACCAGCAGGTTCAGTTCCTAACGGCGGATCATGTCCGTCATGTCCTGTTGACGACGATCGATAGTCCCGTGACAGCGGCAAAGTGGAACAACAAGGTACAGGCACTTGCGGAAAGCCTCGGCCTTGGGATTCCAGTCGGCTTCAGCAGCGATCCTCGTCATAGTACGGACTCCTCCAAAGAATTTAATGCCGGAGCGGGTGGCGTCATCTCGATGTGGCCGGAGCAGCTTGGATTAGCTGCAACGTTTGATCCGCAGGTGACGCGCCGTTTCGGAGAGATCGCTTCTAAAGAATATCGAGCATTAGGTATTACAACCGCACTGTCACCGCAAGTCGATCTTGCAACAGATCCGCGCTGGAACCGGCTTGTTATGACTTTCGGCGAGGATCCGAAGCTTGCGACCGATATGTCGCGTGCCTATGCCGATGGATTCCAAACCTCGTACGGTGATAAGGAGCTGGATCGCGGTTGGGGCTTCGAAAGCGTGCATGCGATGGCGAAGCATTGGCCCGGCGGAGGATCTGGCGAAGGCGGTCGAGACGCCCATTTCGGCTATGGCAAGTTCGCCGTATATCCGGGCAACAACTTTGAACAGCACTTGATTCCTTTCCTGGAGGGGGCATTTAAGCTGGATGGCCCGACGGGTAAAGTGTCTGCTATAATGCCCTATTATACGATTTCCTTCGATCAAGATAAGAAAAATGGAGAGAATGTTGCTAACTCCTACAGTTCCTATCTCATCACCGATCTGCTTCGGAACAAGTATGGGTATGAAGGTGTTGTCTGTACGGATTGGGGAATCATCAACGATGCTCCCGCTGATATTCGAAGACTATATCCGGGGGGGAAATGTTGGGGAGTTGAAGACGGGTATACCATAGTAGAACGGTATTATAAACTTCTAATGGCAGGTGTCGATCAGTTTGGTGGGTACCAGCAATTAGCTCCTGTTATGGAGGCTTATAGCATCGCTGTTCGTGAGCATGGTGAAGCGTACATGCGTAATCGGCTCGAGCAGTCCGCCGTACGTATTCTAATTAACCTCTTCCGTGTCGGTTTATTCGAGAACCCTTATCGGGTACCGGAGGAGACTGACGCAACGGTCGGCTCAGCTGAATTTATGCGTGAGGGTTACGAAGCTCAGCTTAAGTCGGTGGTGTTGCTGAAGAATGAGAATCAGGTACTACCGCTGCCAAAACGAACTAAAGTGTTTATTCCGAAGCGCTATCGTCCCGCGAGTACGAACTGGCTAGGAGTTCCAACGCCTGAGGTGGATCAATATCCGATCAACCTTGACATCGTCAGGAGGTATTTCGACGTTGTCGATAAGCCGGATGAAGCCGATGCAGGGCTGGTCTTTATCGAAAGTCCGTATACGACTTATGGCTATAGCCAGTCGGACGCCGAGGCCGGAGGTAACGGATATGTACCGATCAGCTTGCAGTACGGAACCTACACAGCGGAGCATGCTCGCGAGACGAGTATCGCAGGGGATGCTAGGGATGTAGTGAACCGTTCCTACAAGGGGAAGACGGTGACGGTCACCAATACGACTGACTTGGATATGGTGTTGAACACGAAACGACTCTTGGGCGGTAAGCCCGTCATCGTCTCGCTCGCAATGAACAACCCTACGGTTGTAGCCGAATTTGAGAAGGAAGCAAGTGCGATTGTCGTTAGCTTCGGAGTGCAAGATCAGGCGATCTTGGACATTTTAAGCGGCGGCGCGGAACCGTCTGCACTATTGCCGATTCAGATGCCGGCCAACATGAGAACGGTAGAAGAGCAGTTTGAGGACGTACCGCATGATATGGATGTCCATATCGATACACAGGGGAACCGTTATGATTTCGCCTTCGGAATGAATTGGAGCGGTGTCATCCGTGATGAACGGGTTTCGAAATACAAACATAGGGGTTAAGTCATCCAAAAGGCCGGGTATCCATCTCCAATGGACCCGGTTTTTTTCATAAGTCGCCAAAACGTTATGGATATGTCGTGAGAGTGTTAGTGAACAAAATAGGTTGCAGTTATGATAATAGTAACGAAGCCTTTGTTTTGTTAGGAAAGGAGAATTACTATGCTTAGAGAAAATATTGACCGCGCATGGGAATTTATAAGCGGCAAACCATCGGACATTCCGGGTATGAGCCGGCCTGGGAAAGTCGTACATCTTCCACATGATTTTACAATCGAAACGGATCCATCCGCCGATGCACCGGCCGGCTCGCTAACAGGTTATTACAACGGAGGGGTCGGGACTTACACCAAGATTCTCAACTTTCCTGACGACTTTTCGAATAAGCGGGTTCTGGTGGAGTTCGACGGTTCGTATATGAACACCACGGTTGTCTTGAACGGACATACTGTGGCCAGACACCATTACGGCTATAGTCCGTTTCATGCCGATCTCACTCCCTATATGAAACCCGGAAAGCCGAACCGTTTATCCGTAACCGTCAATAATGCTGCTCAGCCCAATGCCCGCTGGTATACGGGCTCGGGGCTTTACCGGCATGTCGATCTTCTTTGTGCTCCGAAAACACATATCGCCCCTTGGGGCATATATGCCCATACTTCCCATATTGTAAACGGCACCGCGTTCGTCGTGGTCGAAACGACGTTGGAAAACCATAACGCCGATATTGCCGATCTGTGGGTAGACATTCGCTTCGAGAAGGAGGCCTGCGGCACCATTGCGGGCACCGGAAGGGTCAAAGTGCACGTACCCGCGGGAGAAAAGGGCGTCGGTCGGGTGATGGTCGCGATTGAGAATGCCGAACTTTGGGATATCGATTCCCCGAAGCTGTATAAGATTACGGCTCAGCTGACTGACAATGAAACCATTCTGGACAGCGACAACACGATATTTGGCATCAGGACTATTTCGGTCGACGTCATAAACGGCTTTATGCTGAACGGGCACACCCTCAAGCTTAAAGGCGGGTGCGTGCATCACGACAACGGGATTCTGGGGGCAGCTTCCTTTAAGGACAGCGAATATCGCAGGATGAAGGTCCACAAAGACAATGGCTATAACGCGATTCGATTTGCTCACAATCCGATGTCAAGGGACTTGCTGGATGCCTGCAACCGGCTGGGATTGCTGGTAATTAACGAAGTCTTCGACGTTTGGACGATGGAGAAGAACACACATGATTACAGTCAGTACTTCGAACAAGACTGGCAGAAAGATCTGGATGCCGTTATTCTACGGGACCGAAACGCCCCCTGTGTGATTATGTGGTCTGTCGGCAATGAGGTGCCGGAGCGTGGAGGGTTGTCTGGCGGATACCTCTGGTCCGCGAAGCTGGCGGCACGCGTTCGTGAGCTGGACCCGACTAGGTTTGTCACCAACGCCGTGTGCTCCTTCTTTAGCGGTCTCGATGACGAGGATTCGGCTATCTTTTTCAAGGGCCTTTTCGAGCAATCGATGCGTGGAGGAGACTTGATCAATTTGGACACGGAATTTGGCATAAGCATCTGGGGGGACTATACCGAGGCTCTCAATGCGCCGATGGATGTCGTCGGGTACAATTATCTGAATTACCATTTTGAAGACGCAATAGAGAAGTATCCGAATCGGGTCATTTGCTCAACCGAGAGCAAGCCGCGGGAAATGGCCGTGTATTGGAACGATGTAGAACGATTCTCTCATGTCATCGGGGACTTTAATTGGACGAGCCACGATTATCTTGGCGAGGCAGGGCTCGGCAAAGTCCACTATGTGAATCCCGAGCAAGTCGCCGAGGAAAGTAGAAAGGTTCATCTTTCCCCTTATCCATGGCGCACGGCCAATGACTCGGACTTTGATCTATGCAGCTTTGAACGTCCACAACTGGCCTATCGCAGAATTGTGTGGGGATCCGAAGAGACCTTCATTGTTTCCCACCATCCGAAAAACGATGGATTGATCGAAATTATGGCACGCTGGGGATGGCCGGAGTGCGAGAATGCATGGAGCTGGGCCGGCTACGAGGGAAAACCCATCAAGGTGGAGGTGTACTCCGCGGCAGAGGAAGTGGAGCTAATCCATAATGGAAAGAGCCTCGGGAGAAAGCCTGCCGGCAAGGAGAACCGCTTCACTGCACAGTTTGAGCTCACCTATGAGCCGGGAACCTTGGATGCGATCAGCTACACGGCAGGTGAGAAGATTTCTTCTAATCTTCTCGAGTCCGCAGGAAAGCCGGCCGGAATCCGAATTAGTCCGGATAAGATGGCGCTAGTTGCTGACGGACAATCACTGTCCTTCGCGGTCGTGGAGATCGTGGATAGCGAGGGACGACTTGTTCCGACAGCAGAATGCAAGGCAACGGCCATAGTGGAAGGTGAAGCAACACTTGCTGCCTTTGGTACCGGTAGGCCTGAGACGAGTGAAAATTATACTAGAGGAGAGTTTACTTCCTATAAGGGTAGGCTGCTGGCGATCATCCGTGCAGGCTATGAGCCTGGTTCCGCCGTTCTAACGGTCGGCATGGAAGGGCTGGAAGCTGTATCTGTCGAGATATCCGTAAAGTAAAACCCAAGGCAACGGGGGAAATGAAACTATGAAAAACGAGACCAAGCAATATGTCAATCCCGTGATTCCCGGCTTCCATCCGGATCCGAGCATTTGTAAAGTAGGCTCCGACTTTTATTTAGTTACGAGTACCTTTCAATATTTTCCTGGTGTACCAATCTTCCATAGCCGTGATCTCGTCCATTGGTCACAAATCGGGCATTGTTTGACGCGCAGGAGCCAACTGGACCTGGAAGGGTGCAAAAGTTCTATGGGCATATATGCGCCGACTCTGCGATTTCATAATGGTCGCTTCTATATGATTACGACGAATGTAAAAATATTTCAAAATTTTTATGTTTGGGCCGAAAAACCGGAAGGGCCTTGGTCCGAACCGATTTGGCCCGAATGGCCGAGCGTCGATCCGTCCCTGTTCTTTGATGAGGACGGGCGTGTATTCATTACGGGAACCGGTGGATTTTTTGGGGACGAGCCGAAAGGGATTTATCAAGCGGAGATCGACCTGGAGTCCGGAAAGCTGTTATCCGAACGACGTCTCATCTGGCAAGGAACTGGCGGTAAATCGGCGGAAGGCCCGCACCTGTATCGAATTAACGGGAAGTACTACTTGTTGATTGCAGAGGGAGGGACTGAGTACGGTCACATGGTTACAATTGCGCGGAGCGATTCACCATACGGACCATTCGAGAGCAATCCCGACAATCCGATCCTGACTCACCGGAGTTCAGGTACTCCGATCCAGGCAACGGGGCATGCGGATCTCGTCCAACTGGAGGATGGGAGCTGGTGGGCTGTTTTCCTGGGGATTCGTCCAGTATCCGTTCCTTTCAGCGGGCGGCACCACCATTTGGGACGTGAGACGTTTCTTGCTCCGGTCACATGGTCCGCAGACGGATGGCCGGTGATCGGGGATGGCGGCAAGATTGCGGAGAAGATGGATGCCGGAACTCTTCCGCTTGTAGCCGATGAGTTACATTGGACGGACGTTGATGATTTTAACTCGAACCGGCTGCAATTGGAGTGGAACTTCATTAGAAATCCGCGTGACGAGGACTGGTCTCTGGAAGAAAGACAGGGATGGTTAACCCTTCGCGGCTCAGCCGAAACCTTGAATGATATCGCTTCTCCGGCGTTTGTCGGGCGGAGACAGCAGCATTTTCGATGCAGCGTTTCTACGCTATTGTCTTTCGATCCAGTACAAGAAGGCGAGGAAGCCGGGCTGACGGTTTACATGAACGAGCGGTTTCATTATGAGATCGCGTTGACCCTCGATGCTTCAGGGAACCGTAAAGTGATTTTTCGGCGCCGCATCGGATCGTTATGGAAAGTCGAACTCGAGGATGCCTATGAGGAATCCGACATCATTCTCGGGCTGGAAGCGGAACCCTCTCAGTATTCATTCTTTTATGCATCCCCTAATGGAGAACGCAAATCGTTCGGCTCAGGCGAATGCTCGTTACTGTCCACCGAGGTGGCCGGCGGATTCACGGGAGTTTACTTTGGACTCTATGCAACCGGGAACGGAAGAGCTTGCACGGTTCCCGCTTTCTTCGACTGGTTTCAATATAAGCCGTTAGGCTAGAGTTTGCCTAAGCATAATTAATTTGACAAAGGAGCATTATTAAATATGTTATATCCTATTGTGACGGAAACACGCAGCGTTATTGAACTTAGCGGAATTTGGAATTTTAAGCTGGATTCGGGAAAAGGCTTTGAAGAAGAATGGTATAACGCTCCTCTTCAGGATACGATCAGCATGTCTGTACCCTCCTCGTTTAACGACGTTGGGGTCACAGCTAACATTCGGAATCATGTAGGATGGGTGTGGTACGAGAGGGATTTCACTGTGCCGGGTATTCTATTCGGAGAGCGACTGGTTTTACGCTTCGGTTCCGCTACCCACAAGGCTAAGGTTTATGTGAACGGGAACCTTGTCATGGAGCACATTGGGGGCTTTACGCCATTCGAAGCTGAGATCAAACCGTTTCTACAGACAGGTAAAAATCGCCTGACGGTAGCGGTAAATAACATTGTGGATGAAACGACGCTTCCGATGGGCACTTATAGCGAGTCGGAAGTACCCGGTTTGGGCAAGGTTGTGAAAAATAGCCCGTATTTTGATTTCTTCAACTATGCGGGACTTCACAGACCGGTCAAAATCTACACCACCCCTGGGACCTACCTCCAGGATGTGTCTATCGTGACGGATCTGAATGCTGCTAGTGGCATCGTCCGTTATGAGGCGACCATTGAGGGTGAAGCGCAAGTGAAGGCAACCGTTGTTGACCAAACGGGTGTGAATGTAGGTTCATCGGACGGATCTTCCGGCTCGATCCACATCGAGAACGTAAAGCTGTGGGAGCCTCTTGCCGCTTACCTCTATACGCTCAAACTTGAATTGATTCAGGATGGCCGAACAATCGATAGTTATGAGCAACCGTTCGGCGTAAGGACAGTTGAAGTGAGAGACGGCAAGTTCCTGATCAACAACAAGCCTTTTTACTTTAAAGGCTTCGGCAAGCACGAGGACACGCCGATTAACGGTCGGGGCCTGAATGAAGCAGCCAATGTGATGGATTTTCAATTGATGAAATGGATTGGAGCGAACTCATTCCGGACCGCGCATTATCCGTATTCCGAAGAAATTATGCGACTTGCAGATCGGGAGGGCATTGTAGTCATTGACGAGACTCCAGCCTGTGGTATGCATCTCAGCTTTAATGTCACCCCGACAAAGGGACCAAGCCGTAATACGTGGGATGTCCTTCAAACCCAGGAGCATCATCAAGATGTCGTTCGAGAAATGATTGCGCGTGATAAAAATCACGCATGCGTCGTCATGTGGTGTATCGCGAATGAGCCGGCATCGGAGGAGGAAGGCGCGGTGGAGTACTTCCGTCCGCTTCTGGAGTTAGCCAGGGAGATTGACCCTCAGAAGAGACCGGTCACCATCGTTCATATTATGATGGCTACGCCTGATCGCGATAAAGTAGCCGAATTGGTCGATGTATTGTGCATTAATCGCTACTATGGATGGTACGCGTTCGGTGGAGAATTGGAAACGGCTAAAGTCATACTGCGTGGAGAATTGAACGCCTGGACCCAGCGATGCCCGGGAAAACCGATTATGATCACCGAGTATGGTGCCGATACGATTGCCGGTTTCCACGATATAGATCCGGTCATGTTTACGGAAGAATATCAGGTGGACTATCTGCGTGCGAACCATGAGGTGTTCGATGAATTCGAGCATTTCATTGGCGAGCAAGTATGGAATTTTGCCGATTTTCAGACCAGCCAAGGCATCTTAAGAGCTCAAGGGAATAAAAAAGGGATCTTTACGCGGGATCGCAAGCCGAAAATGGCGGCACACGAGCTGCGGAGACGTTGGACATCCATTCCCGACTTCGGTTACAAGGGAAATTCGTCTAAATAAACCAGTGTATTTGCCTGATGTCTAATGGTAATACATTGAACAAGCTAAAAAGGTTGACTCTATATATAACTAGAGTCAATCTTTTTATTTTTTCACTTTTACCGACCAGGTAAGTCCAGCCAATGGATTGCGCTCTACCTGATATAGCTTTAAAACAAAAGAACGCTGGCAAAGGTCCATAAAACCGATGTCAGCGTTCCGCTTTTTTATAAGGTCAAGAGGTATTAGATGGTGTGTTCTTTATCGTACGTATCTCAATCTGGCCAACGATTGATACGAATACTTAATCATGATCTGACATAGAAGTGATTAAGAATTAGTAGGCTATTAGAAGGAAAGGTTGCCATAGTTACAGGTTCTGGCCAGGGAGTCGGAACAGATACTGCAATCTGCATGGCTCAATTAAGCGCCAAGGTAGTGACGAATAATCGGAAGCCCGTTTCCTCTCAAAACGTTGGTGTGTGGAGGCGGGCAGAATTGCAACAGTAAATCAAAATATTAATCTTGGAGGTTAAAATGAAATATTTTTGCAATCCGATTAACTTCGGTTACAAGTACCAATTCATCAAAAACATGAGTGGCGAAATATCTGTTTCCCGTGAGGCAGCGGACCCGTCAATGATCATGTTTTGGGGTAGATATTATATGTTCCCGTCGATGACCTCCGGTTTTTTGTACAGCGACGACATGGCAGAATGGAAGTTCTATCCCATTCAAGGCCTACCTACCTACAACTACGCTCCCGACGTAAGAGTTGTTCGTGATTACGTTTATTTCTCTGCATCGTCACACCAACCCGGCAGCTTTTACCGAACTAAGGATTTATTCAGCGGTAAGTTCGAGGAAATAAAGAGCACGTTCCCATTTTGGGATCCAAATCTGTTCGTAGACGACGACGGACGAATCTATTTATACTGGGGCTCTTCCAGCTACTTGCCCATTTACGGCATAGAACTCAACCGTTCGGACATGACGCCTATCGGCGAGAAAAAGGAGCTGATCGTCAGCAATGCCAAGGATATCGGCTTTGAAAGATCAGGGGAAAATCATATACCACCGCGTTCACCCGAACAAATTGCCGAAATGCTTAAAGTGTTTGAGCAAAGTACAAAAGGTATGTCAGAAGAGTTGAAAAATTCGGCATTAGCATTCATAACTGGTGCGCCGTATATCGAGGGAGCTTGGATGAATAAGCATAACGGCGTCTACTATCTGCAGTATGCAAGTCCTGGCTCTCGTTATAACGTGTATGCAGATGGGGTTTACGTGGGAGACAGACCGCTGGGCCTTTTCAAGCTTGCAAAGAACAATCCGTATTCCTATAAGCCGGGTGGCTTTATCCCTGGAGCTGGATCCGGCTCAACCATGGAGGATAAATATGGAAATTTGTGGCATGCCGCCACAATGCGCATCATCATGAACCACTATTTCGAACGCCGCATTGGCATTTGGCCGGCAGGCTGGGATAAAGACGGAGATCTGTTCTGCAATCAGCGATACGGTGACTGGCCTATCCGAGTTGAGCAGGCAAAGCTCGATCCTTGGGCCAAACCGGATTGGATGCTGCTCTCCTACAGCAAAACGGCGAAGGCTTCTTCTTTTGCTGAAGGCAAAATCCCCGCACGCGTAACTGACGAAAACGTGCAGACCTGGTGGAGGGCATCTTCGAACAAGCCGGGCGAATGGATCGAGGTAGACCTCGGCAAAGTATACGATGTTCATGCTGTACAGATTAATTTTGCAGACGATGGTCTTGTCCTTTCTCTTCCCGATGGCGCAGAGCTTAAGGGCGAGCAGGGGCAGAAGCGATGGATAGATGAAACGCCGCAGCCAACGCGATGGAAACTTGAGGGCTCGGCAGATGGGAAGACGTACTTCGTAATAGAAGATAAGAGCGATGTTAACACCGATCTTCCCCATGACCTAGTAGTCAGAGAAAATGGTATAAAGGCAAGGTATGTTAAACTCACCGTAGTTTCTCTTCCGTATGGACAGGTTGCGTGCGTATCAGGACTGCGTGTATTCGGACTGGGCGACGGAAAGGTTCCTGCAATGGCAAAGGATGTTAAGGTAAAGCGTGTGGGTGACCTTGACATTGATGTAAGCTGGAGGGGTAACGGCACAGGCTACGTTGTAGAGTGGGGATACGCGCCAGACAAGCTATACCACAGCTATCAGGTTTTCGGCCAGAGCGTAAGGATAGGCGGACTCGTCAAAGGCCAGGATACCTATGTAAGGGTAGATACCTTCAACGACAGCGGCATCACAGAGGGCGATGTTGTAAAGGTATAAGTTGGTGCGAAATCCTTATTTTTATGTGGGGGTTCGGGCCATCGTCGTCCCATAAAGCTTTCGCACATCTACAACCTTTACTGTATTTCGATAACGCTTGGCTTGAATGACGCATTTTCTACGGAGGCTCCATCATAATCATTTATGTCTCTCATATAAATGGGGGAAGGAATCGCGTTGGAGGAACTTCTGCCGCTCATGACAAACTGATGACTTGGGAGAGGATGAGATGAAGTTTATAAGGCTTGGCCAAACCATGTGGGATCTGTCCAAGATTCCTCCAGGCGTGCAATTTTTTACGGTGCTCAACGAAGCCGTTGAGGATGTCTTAGGTACGCTGAAAAAATTGGCGGAGATGGGCTATAAGATGGTTGAATTTGTAAGTTTCTTAAATCCCCTTATTCCAGCTTCCGAATTGAAGAAGGCACTCGACAATCTCGGATTAAAAACTGTTTCTACATACGTTCGGCTGCGCGATCTGGAGGAGGATTTCAACAACCAAATCGAATACGCTTTAACCACCGGAGCTCGATATATTTTGACTTCAGCTCCGAAGGAACGGTTTGCAAGCGAAGCGGAGTTTCAGGCACTCGTCGACTCATTAACCGCAATTGGAAAAAAATTAAAACGCAAAGGTCTGCAACTGCTTTATCACCCCCACGAACACGAGTACGAAATAAGAGACGGGAAGCGGATCATTGACCGGATGCTGGACCTTATCGACCGCGATTTGATGCAAATGGCATTGGATTTATACTGGGCGAAGAAGGGAGGGCTCGATCCAAAGGCGGCCATACAGAAGTACAGAGGACGCATTCCTATTGTTCACGTGAAAGATATGGATGAAAAAGGGGGATTTACCGAAGTCGGCCGCGGTACGATCGAATGGCCGGCGATTTTTGCCAAGCTTAAGGATGCGGGCGTACAGTATTATTTCGTTGAGCAGGATATTAGTCCGCATCCCCTGCAAAGCTTGAAAATGAGTCTTGACTATCTTAAATCTATCGGTGTCGCTTGATGATTTATTTTTAATCCTTGATATCCATGAATGGTCGCCTTGTTACTGCACCTATACTTTGATATGCCTATTTCTAGCAACGTATCCTAGGAGGGAGTGTCATAATGAGAATATACATTGCCCACGATACCGATACGCTGCGGACCATCGCTCGAAAAACAAATTGTACGATAGATGAGCTTGCAGCTCTTAATCCGGCAATAACCGATTCCAATGTGAATTTGGCCGGAATGCAAATTCGTCTCCCTTCCGCACCGTCAGATAAACCGAATATCAATGTGCCAATGTGCCCGCCTCTTCCCCTCCCAATATTGCCACATGCGGAATGGATCCCATTGGCCTCGCTTGAGGACATGCAAAGAACGGAATACGATGTGCTCATCGTCGGTACGGGAGCCGGTGGCGGAGCCGTACTCTGGAGACTTATCCAGCAACTTGGCGCCAGTGGAAAACGTATTGGCGTTCTTGAACGCGGTAGCCTTGCTATTCCGACACATGCGCAAAATATCGCAACCATGGATGTTCTACGGCTGCTGCAATACAAGCAGAGATTGTCACATACCGTCGCCGAATATTTTTCATCGCAGGTATATGCCTTCGGCGGCAGAACCTTGTTTTGGGGAGCGACAAGCCCGCGAATGCCCATTTCTGAGCTTGTAAAATGGCCTATCCCTATTGAGGAAATGAACAATTATTATACAGTGGCGGAGAAGGTCATGAACGTAACTGGAAATTACACGAAGAGCGCGTTATTGACCCAGATTCTGTTGAATTGGCTTCAGCAGAGCGGCTTTGCAGATGCAATAGACGAACCGATGGCCATCAATCTTGAGCCCGTAAACCAAAATGGTGTTCTGAATTCCAACCCGTTTTTCAGCTCTATTTTATTTTTTGCTCAGGCATTAAACGCTCATTATGATTTGGCGGTTAACGCCCGGGTTATCAAGGTGCTGACGGAACAGAATCGGGCTGTAGGCGTCCAGGTGGTATCCCCCGATAAACGGTCATATGTACTGAAGGCCAAGCAGATCGTATTGGCGGCAAGCACATTCGGCACGACGCAAATTTTATTGAATTCTGATATCAAAGGTCAAGCAATCGGCCATTATTTCATGAATCATTCCCGGGTGACTGGATCTGGAAGCATTAACCGCCAGGAGTTTCCTGAGGCGCTGGGACCACTTCGTATATTGATTCCAGGAAAGAAGGAGCGTCCCTATCAAATACAAATCAACGGGCCCGGAAACTTCAGTTGGGACCAATATCAAGTGCAGCCGCTTCAGCAGGAATGGGACTGCTATTTTGCCGCTTTCGGAGAAGTTGAATCCCGATATGAGAATTATGTCTTTCTGGATCCTGCTGAACGTGACCAAGACGGTGTTCCTAAGCTCAAATTGCAGTTCTCCTACAGTGAGAGGGATCAGTTCGTTATCGAACAAATGGCTGAGGGCATAAAGCGTGCAGCCTCAGCGATGCATATCCCGCTAAAGTCGGGCTACGGCCCTTCCGTTTGCCTAGCGCCTCCAGGAGTGGTCTCTCATGAAATGGGAACCTGCCGGATGGGGGAAGACCCCTCAACATCTGGTACTAACCCAGATGGTCAGATCCACGGAATACAAGGACTTTATGTGGCGGATGGCAGCGTCATTCCGACTAGCGGAACCGCCAATATTACACTGACGATTGTGGCGCTGGCGATCCGAACGGCCGATGCGATCATTCGGCTGTTGAAGTAACTTTAGCCATAAAAGGGGATTGACTTAGCGGTTCGTTCGCAGGAGCCATGCACTTGGGGCATCGAAAGCAGCCTCCTGGGCTGGTTCTTTTCGACGTTATAAAGGAACTCCGGCAGGATTTCGCAGATGAGGGTGTCCCAAAAGCCATGAGTTTGGCGGGGTACTCTTGAGGTCGGGTACGTCTGGCCAATGGATTGCGCCCTACCTGAATAGCTTTAAAACAGAAGAACGCTGGCAAAGGTCCATAAAACCGATGTCAGCGTTCGACTTTTTTATAAGGTCAAGAGGGTTTAGATGGTGTGTTCTTTATCGTACAATAAACCGATTTTTTCCCACACGGCAAGTACATTCTTATCGATAGAGATAGACTGGTTGGAAGGTTGCAAATCAAAGACGTGCAGCATGCTGTTATGACTATCATATTTCGTCCACTCCACATCGCCGCCATACGGATTGCCCGTCTTCATGAAATTAAACCATGCGTCGTTCATATGGTCCCGGACGGCTTCCAATTGGTCCTGCGGCGTACCTTTCAAACCATATGAGAAGTGGCCTCTATCAATCGTATCGAGCGAGAATGGAACTTCAACCGCATGAGCAGCTCCCATATTCATATGCCTGAAAGCGACGGGCACGAAATCAAAGCGATACATCCAAACGTTGCCATGCTTAACCTGTTCATCCGCGCAGCGGTGCGCATCCATAGCGAATAGATAGTCTGTCACAAATTTGCTTAGATTTTTATGATCTGACTCAAACTTATTGTAAGCCGCCTTCAGCTCAGGGAAATATTGTTCCTTGCCATTGTTTTTTAGCATTTCTTCAACTGCATCCCATGAAGAAAACCAAGCTTTTGTGAATTCAGAATCTGCTATAAATGTATCACCTTCATCGCGAGTATAACCGATGATAACATCTACTCCCTTTGCGCTGCCATTCTTCAAGGCTGTCCAATGATGTTCGGGGAGCAGGTCGTCGCCGAAAAAGGGACCAGGCATAAAAATTCCACTGTATACCTTGGTAAACTCGTTATAGAATTGTGTTCCAGCCTCTTTAATTTTGGCAACATCCATTGTTTTAATTTTTGAGATTTCTTCAGGTTTTATACCGAGAAGTTCCAAGAAAAGAGGAATGATAAGTTTTGTGAACTCTCTGCCGCCGCTTGCGCGAGGAAGACCGCTTTGCGGGATCGCTTTCTGGAATAGACCTTTTGCAGCAGGACTGGAAAGCAAATTGTAAACAGCGCAGCCGCCGCCGCTTTCGCCTGCGATGGTAATATTGTCAGGGTCGCCGCCGAATGCTTCGATGTTTGCCTTTACCCACTTTAATGCCTCGATTTGATCGGATAAGGCGCAGTTTGTATCGAACGACTCATCGTATTGGTTGAAATCGTAATAACCGAGGGGGCCGATACGGAAGTTGATATTGACGCGAACGATGCCCTTTGCTGCCATGTGCGCTCCATCGTAGCTTAAATCACTATTGTAACCGAAATGAAAGCCGCCGCCGTATATCCAAACCAAGACTGGTAACTTCTGTGCATCTTTTGGAGCCCATACGTTGAGATTTAAGCAATCTTCGTTTTCATTTGAGCGTTCACCAATAAACTGAATAGGTTCATTTCCATAAGTCGTACAGTCCTTAACGCCTTCCCATGGTTCTATAGACTGTGCACGTTTAAATCGTAGTTCGCCAACAGGTGGGGCTGCGAACGGTATGCCATACCATGCATGAACGTCTTCTGTTTCGAAACCTTCTACTTTACCCTTTGTCGTTTGAATGATCAGATCCATATTTATATCCTCCTAAGCTAGCATCCGAAATAAACATTTGTTGACTTTGATGTGTCATAAATTTATGATATCTGTTATCAACAGTCAATAGATTTACGGCAATCTACCCATGAAGTAAACACAATCAACATAAAATGTTGCTCAGAAAGGAATCCTATGAAAAGTACTAACAAAAAAATACTCCAAACCAAACAGTCACTTCGGAATGTACTTTGGTCACTTATCGATTCAAAGGACATACAGGATATCACAGTTTCAGAAGTATGCCTCGCAGCTAATATCAACCGAACAACTTTTTATAAATATTATTCGCTTCCATTTGATATCTTAAGAGAATATGTAGAAGATTTATGTGAACAAGCATTAATACAAATCAGCAAGAAATATGACACTTCTTTAGAAAGAAATATCTACAATATCATGTTAGATATATGTCGCATTTATTATGATAACAAACATATGATGAAAGTATTTATGGAATGTAATAAATTCATGCTACCCATTGTGCAACAGGTTTTTGAGGGGAATTTAAGAAATGGGTTGATGAAAAACAGTTTAAATAGTTTCATCTCTGGGGGAGTTACTTCAATTATATTTCAATGGAGCCTTAGTGGTTATCAGCAATTACCTGAAGAAATTGCTGAAATACTGACAACATATATTGTTCAATTATACGCCACCTCCGACTAATAATTGAAGTCTGAAAAGGCGGTCCTCTCGCTATAGCAATGCGAGAGGACCGCCTTTCAGTTTTTTATCAGTCCGACCAGGTCAATATAGAGCAACAATTTTTATTGTTTTTGTTTATTTTCATAAACGGATCGTCAGTAGTCTATTGACGATTGATAAATGAAAAGATATTGTAATGACATTGTGAAATAAACAGATGTTGATTTCAAATCGTCTGCATAGGTCAATGCGAAAAGGGAAACGAAGATTGAATAAAGTACATGATGAAAGCTTTTGACATTAACGGATAACAATTTATTAATATGAAAGGGGACAAACAATGTCAAGTCAACAAATGCAATTTCTTATTGGAATTATGAAAAAAATGATGGATCAGCAAGGTATGCCGATGTTTGGTGAGAAGATCGACCCTGTCATATTACGCCAGACAATCGAAGCTGCACAGAGCGGAATGCTATTAGAACCCGGTGTTACCTTTATCACGGATAAATTGGGTAATATGGATGCAGAACTTTGCATGCCAGAAAACGCTCGTAAAGATGCTCTAATTATTTATATTCATGGCGGCGGTTTAATTTGTGGTAATGCTTATACATCACGCGGTTATGGATCTATGCTGGCTGGAGAGACCAAGATTCCGGTATATACTTTTTCTTATAGACTGGCTCCAGAACATCCATATCCTGCTGCTGTAAATGATTGTTTTGATGCTTATGCAGCGGTTATTGAACGTCATCCTGAGATTCCAATTTTTCTAATTGGTGAAAGTGGCGGAGGATATTTATGTCTGACAACAACTTTAAAAATAAAGGATACTGGACTTCGCATGCCTGCCGGAGTAATTCCATATTCTCCAGTTATCGATCTCAGTGATAGCATTGACCGCTCTGCAAATGATGGAAAAGATTTCACAGTAACACCTGCCGGGCTCAAATCACTTCGTAATATGTATTGTCCAAATTCTGATCTATGGAAAGATCCATATGTATCACCATTATATGGTGATTACACTGGATTCCCTCCAATGTTACTTGCCTGGGATAGCGGTGAAACACTTGCGGCTGATTCCGAGAAGGTTGTTGAGAAGGCTAAGGCAGCTGGTGTAGAGGTTGAATACAAATCATATGATGATTGCTTCCATGCTTTCGCTACTACCGGACGTGGTACACCGGAAAGCGCTCAAATTCTTGCTGATACAGTAGCATTTATTGAGAGAAATATTAAATAATAAAACTTGATCTTCATAAGGAAAGGGATCTCGTATCAGATCCCTTTCCTTATTTGTATCTTTGATTGTTTCTAATGAATGCGGAAAGTTCGAGAAAGTATGGTCCACAGCATTTGAAGGTAAGAGATTATTTAATTGAGGAAAGTCGCAAAAACGTTATCCAAAAGTCGTGAGAGTGTTAGTGGCGAGTGAAATGATCGGTTATTATACAAACAAGACATATTATAGTATACAAGGTTATCTAGGAGGTAATTATGAACTATTTTTGCAATCCGATTAACTTCGACTACAAGTACCAGTTCAACAAAACCGTGAGTGGTGAAATATCGGTTTCACGTGAGGCAGCGGACCCGTCCATGATCATGTTTAAAGGCAAATATTTTATATTCCCATCGATGACCTGCGGTTTTTTGTACAGCGATGACATGGCAGAATGGAAGTTTCATCCGACACAAAGCCTGCCTTCCTACGACTACGCTCCAGACGTAAGAGTTGTTGGCGACTACGTTTATTTCTGTGCATCGTCACACGAAAGCTGCAGTTTTTACCGTACGAAGGATTTATTCAGCGGTGAGTTCGAGGAAATAAAGAGCACGTTTCCATTCTGGGATCCAAATCTGTTCGCAGACGACGACGGACGAATCTATTTTTACTGGGGCTCTTCCAGCTACTTGCCCATGTACGGCATAGAACTCAACCCTGCGGACATGACACCTATCGGCGAGAAAAAGGAGCTGATCGTCGGCAACGTCGAGGATATCGGCTATGAAAGGTCAGGGGAAAATCATATTCCAGAGCATTCACCCGAAAAAATGGCCGAAATGCTTCAAGCGTTTGAGGAAGGTAAAGATAGTATACCCGAAGAGTTGAGACATTCTGCATTGGCATATATTACTAGCGCGCCGTATATCGAGGGACTCTGGATGAATAAGCATAACGGCGTCTACTATCTGCAGTATGCAAGTCCTGGCTCTCGTTATAACGTGTATGCAGATGGGGTTTACGTGGGGGACAGCCCGCTCGGCCCTTTCAAGCTTGCAAAGAACAATCCCTATTCCTATAAGCCGGGTGGATTTATCTCTGGTGCTGGACACGGTTCCACCATGGATGATAATTATGGGAATGTGTGGCATACCGCTACGATGCGCATCTGCATGAACCACAATTTTGAACGCCGCGTTGGCATTTGGCCGGCAGGCTGGGATCATGACGGAGATCTGTTCTGCAATCAGCGTTACGGTGACTGGCCTATCCGAGTAGAGCAGGCAAAGCTAGATCCTTGGGCAAATCCGGAATGGATGCTGCTCTCCTACGGCAAAACGGCGAAGGCTTCCTCTTGTGCGGAAGGCAAAATCACCGCCAGCGTAACTGACGAAAACGTGCAGACCTGGTGGAAGGCATCGTCGAACAAGCCGGGTGAGTGGATAGAGGTAGACCTCGGCCAAGAATACGATGTTCATGCTGTACAAATTAATTTTGCAGACGATGGTCTTTTCCTTCCTCTTCCCGATGGCGCAGAGCTTAAGGGAGAGCTGGGGCAGGTGCGATGGATAGATGAAACTCCGCAACCAACGCGATGGAAACTTGAGGGCTCGGCAGATGGGAGTAAGTACTTCGTAATCGAGGACAAGAGCGATGTTAACACAGATTTTCCCCATGACCTAGTAGTCAGAGAAAAAGGAATAAAAGCAAGGTATATTAAGCTCACCGTAGTTTCACTTCCATACGGCCAGACTGCCTGCGTATCAGGATTGCGAGTATTCGGACTGGGCGACGGAAAGGCCCCCGAAAAGGCAACGGATCTTACAGTAAGTCGCGTAGGCGATCTCGATATGGATGTAAGCTGGAAGGGTAACGGCACCGGCTACGTTGTAGAGTGGGGATACGCGCCAGACAAGCTATACCACAGCTACCAGGTTTTCGGCCAGAGCGTAAGGATAGGCGGACTCGTCAAAGGCCAGGATACCTATGTTAGGGTAGATAGCTTCAACGACAGCGGCATCACAGAAAGCGACGTAATCAAGGTATAACTCGGGGTGAAAGCCTAGCTCAGCTTGATGAATATCCCATTCACTGTTGGATTCTTTGGCGCGAAGAGAGCTGAGCCTAAGCCTGGTCAAAAAGCTGTTGTGTTTGGTTCTGGCATAATCGGAGTTGCAGCGGCGTTCGGTCGGTTATTAATTATTAGGCGCACTATTAATTAAAATTAAGTAATCAAAGTGTTCAAAAACTCTATTAAATATTCGAGGTGTCGTATATGAAGTTTAAAGATAAAGTTGTTGTTATTACTGGGGCTGCAGCAGGTCTTGGAAAACAAAATGCAATCCGTTTTGCCAAGGAAGGCGCAAAAGTAGCAATTTGTGATATTCAAGAAGAGAAATTAAAGGAAACTGCAAAGCTGTGTGAGGCAGAAGGCGCAGAAGTATTAGCAACAATTACAAACTTAAAAGAACAAGAGCAAATGAAGGAATTTGTGCAGAAAATTCAAGAGAAGTTTGGCCATGTAGATGTTTTAATTAATGGGGCAACTTCTTCGAATTATATGGTGCCTTTTTTAGAGCAAACGATTGAGGATCTAGATCATTCATTAAAAACTCAACTATATGCAACTTGGACCATGATGCAACTTTGTCATCCTTTAATGAAAGAAAATGGTGGGTCTATTATTAATTTTATAAGCAATGCCGTGCAAGGTTTGGATGGCTATGCGTCTTATACTGCAGCTAAAGGGGCTGTTGGCGCTTTAACGAAGACTGTCGCTAAAGAATGGGGAAAATATAATATTCGAGTAAACAATGTAAGTCCTATAGCGATAACGGATACGGTAATAAATGACTCGCCGAAAGAACTTTATGATGTCATTATGACGCAAGTTGCTAAATCTAGTCCTTTCAACAGAGTTGGAATACCAGAACATGATGTTGTCCCCGTTATATTATTCTTAGCTTCAGAAGATAGCAGATGGATTACAGGACAAGATATACGTGTTGAAGGCGGCGTAGATATTCACTGGTAATCGTCTATATTGAGCTTATGGATATCGCAGCGTGCATTTTAGGAGGGGAAGCGATTGAAGAGGATAACGACCGTTAGAGGGGAAATCTCCCCTGAAGAGCTGGGATTTACAACTATGCATGAGCATACCATTTGTGATTTGGCATTTTTGAGAAATCAATTAGGGTATGTGCCGCCAATACCACCGGAAATGCTAACATTAAAACCTGAAAATATGGCCTCTTTAAGAAGCGGTTTAGGGTTGTTTTCAGATGAATGCTCTACCCTTGGAGATGTCGACTATTTGACAAAGGAACTGAAGGCATTTAAAAAAATCGGCGGGAACGCCGTTGTTGATGCATCTCCGATTGGATTAAGAGGTAACGTCACTGATATGAAGAAAGCTTCGGAAATGGCTGATGTCCATATCGTATGTGCGACCGGTCTGTACCATGCGGCAGCTCAGCCTGCGGAGTTTATGTCCAAAAGCGAAAAAGAATTAATTGCCCATTTTGAAAAAGAGATCAATGAGGGAATAGACGGAACTACAATTAAACCTGGATTCTTAAAATGCGCATTAAATGTGCTTAATCCCGACAACACGATTCATGAAATCGAATTAAAAACACTTAGAGCCTGTGCTAAGGTGGCGGCTAATACGGGTATGAGCCTGCATGTTCACACTGCTGCACCGCTGACCTGTGACCATATTTTACAGGGTGTTGATATCGCAATCCATGAATGCGGTATGAAACCGGATAAAGTTCATATCATGCATCTGGATTCCTTTTTAAGGACTCCGTCCAAAATATCTGATTATTATTCAACGATTGAAGCGGTCAGAAGCGTGAATACCGATCTTCAGACAAGGGTGTTGGAGAAGGGTGTCAACATCGGTTTTGATTCATGGGGGATGTTAGTTAATACGTTACCCGATGATTATGATCGAGTTAAGGGTCTCGCTGACCTGTTGAAAAAAGGTTATGTCTCGCAGATTGCCCTTGGCCATGATATATATGACAAGTCGCGCGGGGTAACTTACGGTTATACCGGTTTTACGAGTTTTGCCAGGTTTGTTCTTCCTATTCTCAAAGAACTTGGGTTTGGCGACGATGTCATCAATAAGTTGACGATCGAGAATCCAGCCAGAATACTGGCCTACTAACCATGACTACTGACAATGATAAAATAGAATAGTTTAAGGGCGGTGTAGTATGGATTTAATGATTCAAACCAAAAACGGTAAAGTAGAAGGTATTGAAACCGAAGGCGTTCACGCTTGGTATGGTATTCCGTTCGGAAAAGCTCCGGTAGGTGACTTGCGCTTTAAGCGTGCACAACCGGCTGACCTTTGGGATGGCATCATGGACTGTAAGACTTACGGCAATGACCCGATCCAGTTTATCGCTGCCAGGGATAAGGAAGATGAAGACTGTCTCAACGTCAACGTGTGGGCACCACAACATGCAAATAATCTCCCTGTTGTTGTATGGTTTTACGGTGGAGGCCTTCATTACGGTTTTAACACAGACCCTAGCTATGATGGCGCACGGATGGCTTCTAAAGGCGTAATACGTGTCAACATCAACTTCCGCTTGGGACCTCTTGGTTATTATGATTTTAACCAGTTCGATGATTCGTTTGATACAAACTGCACGCTTTCCGATCAAATCGAGGGATTGAAGTGGGTCAAGGAAAATATCGAAGCATTCGGCGGCGATCCCAGCAATGTCACGATATTCGGAGAGAGCGGCGGCGGAGTGGCTGTATATAATTTACTTGCCAGCCCTGCAGCCAAAGGTCTCTTTCACAAAGCAATTGCACAAAGCGGTCTTCCTCGTCTTTGCGGAAGCAGAGAGCATACCAAATTATTGATACCTCATTTCCTTGAGAACATCGGACTAAAACGTGAAGAAGTCTACAAGCTTAAAACGATCGATATTGCTAAAATCAAAGAGGCGGGAAGCAAGCTTTATAATGAATTTCCAACTCTATATGATGGTATTAGCATGCCTGGACCTTTAATCGGCGATGATCTGCTGCCTGAATATCCTTGGACAGCCATCAAGAATGGCAGTGCCGAAGGTGTGGATGTGATCTTAGGATATACCCGAGATGAGGGTGATACCTTCATTCAATCCTCGGATGTTACAAATGCCTGGTTCCCTTCCTGGGAAGGTGTTGAGAATATGTTGAAAAACAATGGCAAGGAAGAATATTACGCAGAACTGAAGGCTGCTTATTGTGATATTGAAAATGAGCGTAAGGCGTTAAGCAACTTTGTTTGTGATTATTTATTTGCGATGGAAACATACCGCTGTGCAGATAATCAGGTAAATCACGGTAATGTATGGATGTATCGCTTCGATTTCGTACCGGTTGCTTATCAGCATATGAATATGGGTGCTGTTCATGCGGTTGATATCCCATTTGCACTTGATACTCTTGACAGAGGATACTTTGCATTTGCATTACAAGGAACCCCACAAGATCAAGTAGAAGCGATCCGCGACCAGATTAATGGAGCTTGGTTGAATTTCGCTAAGACGGGCAATCCGAATGGAGGCGCAATCGAGTGGCCGAAATATGTAGGCAAGAACAGTCCTGTTCATCTCTTCGATCTTGAGCCTTCCAACCAGGATGTACGATTAAATGAAAAAATATTTACCGTATGGGAAAAAATTGGCTTAGTATATGACAAAGAATAGTTCATCTTACATTTTGAATACAGAGCAAAGATGATAAAAACAGGACATGCTGCAATCCGCTTAAAAGTGAGGATGCAGCATGTCCCTTTTGTATCCGTCCACCGCATTTTCCTCTGAATATGCTAATCTTCCTCTTGTTGTATCTCCATGTTGGCACGTCCAATCAAAAAACGAATCCTGCTTCAGAATCAGAGGGTAACCTATGAGCCGTTTCGTCGAACAGTCTATCTCTAGGTTGGGGAAGAGTCTGAGTGTTGCGATCACACTAGTTGGTGGTTCTTCTCAGAAAGTTCTACAGAATACGTCTTCAACCGACCAGACAAAGCCACAGAAATTCATCATCAAATACAAAAAACCAAACAAAAGGGAAAGCTGGATTTTAAAGAAAAGGAACACAAAAAACTTCAGGGGTATCCGGCGAGGGATGAATTCGCGTGGGACGTTAACGTCGTTTCAAAGCTGAAGGGATCTTTTACATGATCCATCATGCTCTGTTTATATGATGGAACAAAAGTTTGGAAGGATTTTAAACACTTCATCTGAAGTCTTGCTAGGGTTAAAGGGTATGGCCGGCTACAACGCTGCAAGTGCGGGTCTTGTGGCGCTAACGAAAGCCGCGGCGCAAGAAATGATGTGATCCAATAGCTGTAGCGAGCGCCTCCGATGAAACGTTGGAGCAGGCATGTCAGCGATTGTCATGGATCTCAGTTTATTCATGGTCAGCTCGATGATGAGGGAAACTCCTATGTATGTTTTTACATTTCTTGTTTACCCATTTTGCCAGAAGGGAGCATACCGATGCTCCATGGCGCCTATTTTGCATTTGGTTTTCCTTATGTCGAAGTTTTTTTTGATTTCGATGCTTCTCCCGTTTGTTAGTAGAAGCTCATCAGGCCGATTATCCCGTAGTTTGATCTTTACTTTGTTAACAATTATTATCACATTGAGCATATCCTGTGTTTGTAAATAGTTACAGGTATTCATCCGGTATGGGCATCGGCCGCGTTTGCTTTTGTTGCTACTAACGGTTGTCGCTATGTTTAAAAAAACTACAGCGGAATAAGCAAAACACTAAATATATTCAGTACTTATAAAGAGTGTCTGATTTCATCAGCGCAAGGTAACATTTTATTCATTTGGAGCATTTGGAGCGTTTGGAGCGTGTTGCGGACACTCGGAGTGATATCGCTGACATTCGGAAGGATATCGCTGACATTCGGAGCGACTCCACCAAAGGGTACTCCTTCCCCTGGTAACTCTTCTGAGGCAGGGGGCCCTGTATTAACGGAAGGCTTAGATACTTTTTGGCCCATTCCGGCACCTTGTCCCGCGCCGGTCCCAACTGCGGTTACATTCCGATTGCGGCTCAAAATCGTCATACCGATGTTAAAAGAACCGACATTGACAATGTTATTTATTTTGATACATTGTATTGAAATATTCATCGCTACAGTCCCGCCCCCCCTTGCAAGTTTTGATCGAAAACATCTTGGTCGTTCGGTTTATTGTTTGCCCCTTGTACGGTAGATGCACCATCACCTATCACGGTATTACCGCCGCCGGCGTTTTTGCTCATGCTATTTGCATTGGTTCCAACAATCACGTTATCCCCAATGTTAAGATTGGAGCCTTGTGCAATTGTGAATATTTTAAGGTTTCCAATGTTGATCACATTAGGCATCTGCTTCATTCCTTAAACTTTGTTATTTGGTATAGCCTATGTTGAATGTCTCAAGCAGGTGCACAATAGATGGCAACATTAACATGTAGCACTTATTCCTTTAACAATGCTCTACAACTGGAGGGGGTTGCACAGGCGGGAAGAATAATGAAAGAAATCGAGATCTTAAGAAACCAATAAGATAATAATCGGAATGAGGTCTGCTTGACGTTCATGATTGTCAGGAAATTTGACTGAGTCGCGTCAGGCACTGCAAAAACTCCATTCTCAGTGGAAGTTGCCGTATCCCTCACTCCTTCAAAAATGGAACCTTATTTAGGCGAATATCATATAATAAGACGAAATGAACAAAGGATAAATCGATGTAAGGGGTTGGGGGAAGGGTGAATTATTCTTATCAACAGTTAGTTCAATATTTATATCAGTTAGAGCAAAAAGTCAAATATTTGGAATCAAGCTATATGAAGCTGGAAGTAGAAAATCAAGTACTCAAAGAACAGTTGAAGAATATCAAACCCATTCATATCGATAACTTGAACTATAAAATTCAAGAGCTTTCGGTACAAAATTTGACAGGTACTTTACAAATAGGTTTAACGGCGTTAGCCGATGAAGAGCATTTGAAAAAAATTATTGATGAAGCGGGACTTAACAAAGATATCCACTTTGAGGACATCGCGCACCCACCGGAAGATAAGTGATATGTATCTACCTCGATACTACATATATCGGAGAAAGTCAGAGAGCTATTCGGAATCATTGAATGAAAATAAAATGGCGATAACTAGTTACTATGACCTGAACTTAGATTGTTGGAGACTTCGGAGGCAATTTCGTCTGGTCGTGTGCCTCTAGTCGCCGCTTCTGGTTGTTGTCCTTTCCTTAATAGGAATCATACTTACGGATATTGATAAAAAAATGACCCAAGTTCATAAAGAAATCAATCGTCAAGGAGTTAATGCATAATGAGGATTAGGCCACCCAAGGATGTCTGGGTGGTCTATTTATATGGAGTGTATTTGAGAACTTTGAATAAAGTCGACAAAACGTTATCCATATGTCGTCAGAGTGTTAGTGGCGAGTGGAAAGATCGGCTAATATACAAACAAGGCAGTAATGAGGACAGTAGCTTTTGCAGTCATATTCCGCGCAGGTCCTGATGATTGTTTTACAGTATATCATCTATCACATTCATGGAAAGGATGATCGTTTTGATTCGCCTCGTATTTAACAAAGACTGGCAGGTAGCAGAAAAGCGCGGCAGTTTTGGAATGCCGCTCGAAACGCTATCGAGAACTGTCACACTCCCTTATGACGCCTTATTATTCGCAGAACGCAAACCAGACGCTTTAGGATCATTCAAGACTGGCTTTTACAAGAATGGCACATGGGAGTATAAGAAGATGTTCCATGTACCGGAAGATTACGCCCAAAAGAAAGTATTCATCCAGTTCGACGGGGTATTTCAGCGGGCAATGGTATATATCAATGGTGATTTTGCCGGACACCACCCTTACGGTTATTCCCAATTTTTCATTGAGGCCGACCGTTATCTTCGTTACGGAAGCGACAATGTGATTAAGGTCATCGTACGTACTGCCGATGATACACGTTGGTATTCAGGGGCTGGCATTTATAGGGACGTTTATATGCTTACAGCGGATCTTATATATATTGAACCGCATGGCGTCAGCATTACTACCCCAAACATTACGGATGATCTTGCTGTTGTCAGTGTGGCCACATCCCTAAGAAACGATTCCGCCGCTGCAAAAGCGACGATTCAGGTTGCGACTGAGATCGTGGATTCAGATGGTCATATTGTGGCGAGCGACAAAGGTATTGTAACTGTATTCAGAGGGGAAAAGGCCATATTGCGGCAACGGTTGTATGTATCGGATCCAAAACGTTGGTGTGTCGAGGCGCCATACCTATATACATGTAAAACAAAGGTATATAGCGATGACGGGAATTTGATGGATGAAAGCATCGACCAATTTGGCATACGCAGTCTGGCGCTAGATAATAAAAACGGTTTATCCATCAATGGTAAGAGCGTCAAACTTCGTGGAGCCTGCATCCACCATGACAACGGACCAATCGGTGCCGCATCTATCGATTGCGCGGAAGAACGCCGAATCAAGCTCCTGAAAGAAGCTGGTTTCAATGCCATCAGAATGTCGCACCATCCTGCAAGCCCAGCGCTCCTCAGGGTATGTGACAGACTCGGCATGTTGGTTATGGAAGAGGCTTTTGATGTATGGACAGAGAACAAATCGGATTTCGATTACGCCTTAGAGTTCCCCGCTTGGTGGGAGACTGATATCGAAGCGATGGTGAAAAAGTGTTACAACCATCCAAGCGTCATCATGTACTCGATCGGGAACGAAATCCCGGATACCGGATCCCCGAACGGTTCGGTTTGGGGACGTAAGCTTGCAGAAAAAATTCGCGAGCTAGACTCCACAAGATTCACCATCAACAGTATTAACGGAATGGTCTCCGTTATGGAGTTACTAAATGCGATGTACGCTAGTGCGAAAGACAAAACGGTTCAGGGACAAGGCGAAATCAACGGCATGATGACCAATCTGGGAGATACCATGAAGCATGTTATGGTATTGGAAGTTGTCACAAAAGCAACCGCCGAGTCGTTTGCTTACGTTGATATAGCAGGGTACAACTACATGGATTCGCGGTACGAAATGGATAAGGAATTGTTTCCGAACCGCATCATATGCGGGACGGAAACCTTCCCGCCGGATATAGACCTTAATTGGCGCAAGGTGCTTGACTCCAACCATGTGATCGGTGATTTCACATGGACTGGTTGGGATTATCTGGGCGAGGCGGGAATCGGACAGGTCAAATATACACAGTTGAGTATCGAAGCCGGCGTGTATGGATCATATCCGAGCCTAACGGCTATGTCCGGGGACATTTCCATTACTGGATTTAGACGCCCCGCATCTTACTATCGCCAAATCGTATTTGGGTTGCGTAAAGAACCCTATATCGCGGTACAGCGCCCGCAATATTACCACGTCTCCCCGATAGGTACACCATGGAGCTGGAGCGATTCGGTTAGCAGCTGGTCTTGGAACAGTTATGAGAGCTGCCCCGTTAAAGTGGAAGTCTATTCCGATGCACAAGAGGTGGAATTGCTGCTCAATGGGATTTCGGTCGGAAGGCAGCCAGCAGGTGAGAAAAACCGATTCAAAGCCGTATTTGACACGTATTATCAGCCAGGAGAACTGGTTGCGGTGGCCTATACGAATGGTGTGGAACAGGGGCGCTTCGCTTTGTATTCGGCTGAGGGGGACATGCAGATCACGGCAGTTGCGGAAAGGGAGCAACTACGGTTTGACGATTCGGACTTGGCTTATATCCCCATTATGCTTACCGATTCCAAAGGAAGCATGTACACGACAAAAGACTGCAAAGTACAGGTATCGGTGGAGGGTGCCGGCGAACTATTCGGGTTTGGAACCGATGATCCCAATACGACGGAAGACTTCTCTGACCTTATACGTACAACCTTTGATGGACGCGCTTTGGCTGTCATTCGACCAACAGATAAGGGAGAGATCAAAGTAACTCTTAAAGCGGAAGGTCTGCGTGAAAACGTGGTAAGTCTCAGCGTCATTTAAAATATGAATCTAGGAGGAAAAGAAAATGGGAAAGGATATTGGAAATGTACTTCCATCAGAATTAAGGGGAGGAGAGCCGGAAATAGGCAAGTGGTATAAAATAGTATTGGAAAACACCATCTGTGCGGATGGAACAATAGGAAATACTTATATCCGAAAAGGTACAACGGATGGGTTGATTGTTTTTTTTATGGGAGGTGGCGTTTCTTGGAATCAGGAAAGTGCCAAGTACCCGGTTAGAATGGAAAGTATGAGTTTAGGAATGCCTGGACTTTACTTTGAAAACATGGGTATGTTTACAGAATACGGAATCTTCTTGAATTCAAGCGTACCAGGTATTATGTCGACTTCTCAGATGAATCCTTTTGCTGATTGGAATATGGTGATCGTGAACTATGCAACTGCAGACATGCATACGGGTGACAACGACTATCATTATGTTGATCTGAATGGTGAGCAGAAAGTGCTTCATCATAGGGGTTATAAACACACTATGGAATGTTTGAAAACAGCAAAAAATTTCTTTCCTCAGGCAAGTAAACTGTTGATCTGTGGGGCAAGCGGCGGGGCCTTTGCAGTACCTGCTCTTGCAGCAGATGTAATGGAAGCGTATTCGGATTGTCAGGATGTCACGGTGTATTCTGACAGCGCCCTTATCCTCATGGAAGGCTGGAGGGATACGGCCGCCAATGTGTGGAAGAGTCCGAAAAAAATCGTAGATCCGATTCAATCCGATAATCTTTCAGCTGATTGGTATCGGCAGCTTGTCAAAGAAAAGGGAAATTCCATACGATATCTGTATTCCAATAGTATTCGGGATGGTGCGTTTGCTACTTATCTCAATTATATCAGAACCGGAAATTTCGCATCGACAGTGGAAAGCTGCGATGAGTTTAAGGATGAACTCCAAACACATGTGTCAGAACTGAAAAAAATGAATGCGGAATTTGGAATCTATTTGAATGACTTCCCGAGCTTACAGCCAAATTTAGTAGGAACAGAACATTGTGTACTATATAATGAGATGTTTTATAAAAAATCACAAAGCGGTAAATCAACCATGGAATGGCTTTGGGATGCCGTTCATGGAAAAGTAAACGATATAGGAATGGAATTGCTGGAGGCATAAGCCTTAGACAAAAGTCTTATGGCGATCCGGTTCGATTTCTGGCTAGAATAATCTTGAAAATTTAGGAGGCCTATTATGCCGAGCAATGAATTGATTCAAATGAAACAGTTAATGAAGTCTTCGGCGGGGTCCGATGCAATGCCGAAGTTCGGTGCAAATGTTGATTATCCTAAACAAAGAGAGATTAATGATAAAACACTTGCCATGCTGCCTACAGAACCTGGGGTTACATTTACTCCCATTAATTTTGACGGGGTAGAGGTTGAACTGACTATACCAGAAAAAGTATCGGATGACAGTATTATTTTATTAATTCATGGGGGTGCTTTCGTATACGGAAGCCCGCGCACTGTGAGAAGTTACCTTTCCATACTGGCAGTTGAAACCGGATTGCGGGGATATTCTGTCGATTACCGTCTTGCGCCGGAACATCCTTTCCCTGCAGCCCCCGACGATTGTTTTACGGTATATAAGGCACTGCTTGACAAGTATCCGGAAACCAAGATATCTCTGGTAGGGGAAAGTGCCGGAGGAAACCTTGCGCTTGTTACAACATTAATGGCGATGGACGCAGGAATTCCTCTTCCGGCATCCGTTACGGTATATTCTCCAGGTACTGCTTTAACAGGAAAAATTGATAGAAAAAAATATAGCGCTACGGATATGTCTCTTCCAGCTGATATTGAAAAGTTGATGAAGGAAGTTTATTGCCCTGAAAACGATGCTAGTCATCCATATATCTCTCCCCTCAATGGAAATTATGAGGGATTTCCGCCACTTAAAATCGTAGTGGACAGCGGCGAGGTGCTTTTTGAAGACTCTGATCTTCTTGCCGAAAAAGCGAAGAAGGCAGGAGTAGATGTGGACTATCAGGTTTGGGACGGTACATTCCATACCTTCCCTGTCATGGCGAAGTATATTCCCGAAGGCATGCAGGTGCTCAAGGAAACGGCCCAATTCATCAAAAAGCATCTACTCGGTAAGGTAGAGTAGGTTTGCGGTGTAGATTATTGCATGAGAGAAGGGAAACCTCCTTTTTCTTATTTATCGATAATTGCAAAAGGTGGATTTACATCGGATCGTGTCCATATCGTCAAGAGGTTTTGGACAACACTTGTGGGAATCCTTCATAGTTAACATCTTGTTTAGACACTTAAAATTTCCATTTTTGTAATTAATTTATAACATTATACGAGTCTTCTATGATCAAGTTTTGATAAAGAAGGTCCATGCTAGAATGAACTGTAACCCGAAAGATAGACACTTTGAAAAAAAGTGCCCGTCTTTCGGGTTTTTGTGTTTTAATCTAATAACAACTACGAATGAGGTCATATTCATCATGTCTATAC